>NZ_JBPQTV010000075.1:0-23502 GCF_051386515.1 Streptomyces sp. URMC 123
GCCGGGGGCCGCGGGTTCGGGTGGCGCGGTGAGGACCATAGAAGTACGGGGTTGACATGGCGTCAACAAGTCGCGAACGCCGGCTGTCCAACGGGTTTTGGCGACCTGCGCGACGTCCACGTTGTGTGTTGTCTGTGACGTGACCGGCGTCGACGTGAGCGCCACGTGCTATTCCGCTCCTTCGGGGCGGGAGAGGGGTGTCGCGCCTTCGGTGCGGAGACCGCCACTATTGTGACCGTCCACGTCAAGCCACTCTCGCAATGCGAAAAGCGCCGCCTGTGACACGCGCCATTACCCGTCACGCAGACATCTGGACGGGCCCGTCACGCGTGAGGTGCCCCGACTCGTGTGAAGTCGGGGCACTCACCGGGACCAGAGCCGTCAGGTCAGCGGCCCCGGCGGGTACGGCCGAGCTGGAAGGCCGCCGCGACCAGGGCGATCAGGATGACCGCGCCGGCACTGTAGCGGATGGTGTTGTCCAAGTCGCTGGCGATCAAGGCGATGTCGGCGGCAATGAGCACGGCAATGACGGCAGTGATCAGAGTGGTGGAGGACTGACCGGTGGGGGCGCTCATGATGTTCTCCCTGGGAGAAGAGAAGGGTGGGGGGAAAGTCGGTTTGCCGGGGAATGTGGTCGGGCCTGGCTCACCCATGTTCAGTCGGTCAGACTGAGCGCCTTACGGAAGGTGATCCGGCTGGTCTGCATCAGGGCCTTGCGGTAGATCCGCTCCGCGAACGCAAGAACCAGGAACGCCGCGGCCGCCGAGATGGCCAGGACCACGATCGGCTCCCACCAAGAGGCATCTCCGGCGATGATCCGGCCAGGCATCATCATCGTCGACGTCAACGGGACGAAGGAGAGCACGGCTTGCGATGTGCCGCTGCTGATGGCCACACCGGCGGCGAACACACCTGTCATCAGCATGCTGATCGGCGTGGCCGACTGCTGAACATCCTCGGGCCGTGTGGAGACCGCACCGGCCGCCGCGTACAACGCTGCCAGGACGATCACGCCGAACAGGAAGAACAGCAAGAACCAGCCCATGCCGGGGGTGACCTGGCGCAGCATGTCGGTCTCGCCCATGGCGGCCAGTGCGCCCGCACCGACCCCGCACACCACGACCATCTGTGCCATCGCCAACGCGGTCAGGCCGGCGATCTTCCCGGCCAGCAGATCCCGCAGGCGAATCGTCGCAGCGATGATCTCCACGATGCGGTTCTGCTTCTCCTCGACGATCGCATTCGCCAGGGCCTGCCCCAGCAGCAGCGACACCAGGTAGAACAGGAAGCCGAACAGGAACACCGATCCGCGGACCATTCCTTCGGGAGCACCCTTGGGGTCAAGGAGCTCGTACGCCACGTTCGCACCCTTGGTGAGCTCCTCCACCGAGGTGCCCTGGGCCTGCGCGTTCTGGTTGAGGGTGAGCAACTGCACGGCAGCCGGGATCCACGTCCCGGCGGTATCGTTCTTGCTGGTGCCGCCGAGCAGGGTCCACTCGCCCTTGTCGAAGACCAGCCCGGCATCTGCCTCGCCGGCCTTGACGGCTTCCCGCACCTTCGCCGCGTTCGGGTACGACGTGCGTTCGAAGCTGACGTTCTGACCGGACTGGTCGGCCAGTTTCTCCGCGGTCTGCACGACCGTCTTCCCGCCGTTCGGTGCGGTCGAGTCCGTGGCCAGGCTGACGCTGCTCGTCGACGACAGAAGATACGCCTGCAAGGCGATCATGCCGAGGACAAGCATCAGCGTGACGAGTGTGGAGGTGAGGAAACTGCGGTCACGAATCTTGACCCGCATTTCCCGGCCAGCGACGATCCGCCATGCGCCTCGGGGATCGCGAGGGGGTGTCGTGCTGGTGGCTGCCGATGTTGCCGCGCTCATGCGGTGACCTCCTTGAACACGTCCGCGACGGTCGGCACGATCCGCGCGAACTCCCTGACCGGGCCCCGGGCGACGGCTTCGGACAGCACCTTCTCGGCGACCGTTTCCTCGCTGATCTCCATGACGGTCTCCTCGCCGTGTTCCTGGGTGACGGTGACGCCGTCGAGGCCGCGCAACCACTCGGTAGGCGTGGACGTGGCGAGTCGGTAGCGGGTGCGGCCCCGTCGGCGGAGTTCGTCGGCGGTTCCGTCGGCGACGACACGGCCGCCGGTGAGGATGACCAGCCGGTCGCAGAGCCTTTCGACCAGGTCGAGCTGGTGGGAGGAGAACAGCACCGGCACCCCCTTGCGGGCGTAGGTGCGCAGCAGGTCGACCATGTTGTCCACGGCGTGGGGGTCCAGGCCCGAGAACGGCTCGTCCAGGATGAGCAGTTCCGGGTCACCGATCAGCGAGGCGGCGATCTGTACGCGCTGCTGGTTGCCCAGCGACAGTGATTCCAGCTTGTCCTCCGCCCGCTCGGAGAGGTTCAGCCGGTCGAGGATGTCTCCTACCGCCTTGTGGGCTGCTGGCGCGGCCAAGCCGCGCAACTGGCCCAGGTAGACGAGCTGAGAGGCAACTGTCTGTTTCGGGTACAGACCTCGTTCCTCTGGCATGTATCCGAAACGGCGGCGGTCGGTGGCAGTGACAGGGCTGCCGTTCCAGGTGATTTTTCCGGATGTCACGGCGAGCACACCCATGATCATGCGCATGGTGGTCGTCTTCCCGGCGCCGTTCGCACCGACGAACCCGGTCATCGACCCTGGCTCGACCGTGAACGACACCTCGCTGACGGCCGTGAGGTCACCGAACCTCCGTACCACATGGTGGAGTTCCAGCACTACCGTATCCCTCGCATGATCTCTCCGTATGAGTTGCGCGTACCTAGATTTGCCTAGGGCAGTGGGTGGGCCCGGTCCGTCGATGCGGTCGAGTACAGGGCGCCCAGCCCAGTACGGGCCGGGGCGGTGTCCAGGCGTCCGGCATGCCACGTCCAGGAATGCCGCTCATCCATGCGCAGGGCCTGGTAACCGACCGGGATCGCCTTCACCGCCCTCCACCCCATCCTCTGCACCGGCTGCGGCAGTCGGAACGTGAGATCGACCACGAGCGGATCGCAGCCGTCGGAACTCATCCCTTCGATCAGTTCCCGCACGCCCAGGTCCCGGCGCGGCTCACTCGACGGTTCGCCCGGAACGAAGGACTCCACCCATGCGGTCATCACTTCGTATGACCGGGATGTCAGCATATATGCCAACCGGTCCTCTTCTGTGATCACGGGGCGAGAACCGGCCAGTTCCATGTGCAGTTCGTTCTCCGCTTGTTCCAGCGCCTCCCACACCTGCCAGGCTTCCTGCAACGCTCCCGCCACCGCGTGCCATGGGCGGTCGGAGGTTTTCAGTCCGACCACCGCCCGCTCACGGCCGGCGCACTGCAGGAACGCCGCGACGCACCACATGCCCTCGATGGCAGTGGGGACGCGGGCCACAACCGGGACGAAGGAGCGCGCGCTGGCCTTCGCCCATGCGGCGGCGGCGACCGACTGCATCTGCCGGTCCTCTCCTGGTGCGGAGGCGATCGCGTCCAAGTCGCGCCACGCCGGCAGCCTGAGGCCGCGTCCCCAGGCCACGAGGAACGCGTCGCGCTCCACACACTCCATCAGCGCCGAACGCAGAGCCGTCGTGTGCGAGACACCGGAAGCGGCGCCCGACGGGGACGGGTCGAACAGCCCCGCGGGGTCATCGGCAGGCCAGTCCACCAGCGGGGCAGGGACCATCACACTGGTGCCGTCCGCGGCGCGTGTGGCCGGTACCCACGACAGCGCCGCCCGCTCCGCGTCCGGGGCTGCCAAGGCGTCGTTCCACACCGGCACCGCACCGGGTACGGCGGAGGCTGGGCCGACGACGGCACCAGAGGGTTCGAGGCAAGGGCGCAGGGCGTAGCGTTCGACGGCTTCGCCGGTGCCGCGCATGAAGGTGTCGGCCCGGGTATGGCCCATTGCTCCGGCCAGCCGCGCCGAGGGCGGAACTTCCTTGTAGCCAGGGATTTCGGCCAGGCGGACGCCCAGCGACCACAGGGGGCGACGGTCGTCCGGCGCGAGCAGGAAGGCCTCTTCGGCCAGCTGGGACGCAGGGGCCAGGGTCAGTGGGTAGTCGATCACGCCAAGTCTCCGAGGAACGGGAAGACCGGGGTGCCGCGGCGGGCGGAGCGCAGGGCCAGAAGGGCCGAGCAGGAACCGGTGGCCAGGTCTGTGGAGAGGCGGAAGCCCCGCTCTCCGATGAAGTCCACTCTGCCCTCCTCAGTGGCCACGGCGTCCCAACTAAGTGACTCCACATGCACTTCCGTCGGCAGGCGGTGTGCGACCCGGGCCAGGACGGTGCCCGCACGGCCCGACCAAAGGCCTGGGGTCGTGTCGAGTTGGTCGAGCGAACGGACCAGCTCGGTGTGTGCGTCTGCCAAGTCGGCGGCTCCCGCGTCGATCACGGCCCGGGTGACAATGGAAATACCGCCGGTTCCGGCGAGTCCCGGGCCGATGCGCGGCGCCTTCTCCACTGTGACGAGGTCGCGGGAGAGTTCGGCGGCGGCCCGCTCCGCGAACGCGTCCTCGCCGGTCACGCGGTGCAAGTACAGGTGCAGCAGCGCGGGACCCGTACGCCCATGGAGCAGCCCGACCGGCCCGTCGTTCTCGGGCGGACTCATCCGCTTTGCCTGCTCCACCGCGTGGACGAGCCAGCGCTCCTCGCCCGTCTCCTGGTAGCGGTCGGCCAGCGCGAGGCCAAGCCCGGCCCGGCCCGAAGCGAAGGAGTCGGTGACTCCCTCCTCGTCGGCGAGCCTGATCGCCACGTCCAGCACACGGTCCGCCATGTCGCGTTCTCCGAGGTGCGCGAGGGCGTAGGAAACGCCTGCAGCGCCCGTTGCGAAACCGGGCCCATCGCCCAGGACACCCGCTGTGACCTGGTCGATCAGCCAGCGCACGTGGTCCTTCGGCGGAGTGTGGCCGGTTGCGGCCAGCGCCCACAGGACTCCGGCAGCCCCATGCGCGAAGGTGACCCCGCCGCCGGGGATGAGGAACTGGACGGCGTCACCGGGGAAGAGGCGGTCGGTGCGTTCCGGTGTGGCGGTGCTGATGACGGAGCGGGCAATGACGGTGTCGATACCGGTCTGCTCCGCGTGGTCCGGCCATTCGACGGCGTACTCGGTCGCCGTCTTGAGGTGTTCGGGGTTCAGCCACTCGAGGATCGACGCGACGAAGTCGTCGGGGACGTCGAAGCTGCGGACCATCAGGTCGGTGAGCTGGCGGACCTTGGCCGAGCCCCACTGGACGACGTGCGGGGCGGGGATGAACAGGGCCAGTTTCATCACCGCGAGCGCGAAGCGGTCGATGTCGGGGCCCGTCAGGTGGTCCGGCGCCTTGAATCCCAGCGCGCCCATGGCCTGTGGTGTGGGGTCGCCGACGGCGATGGCTCCTTCCAGGTCGATGAACTGGATACTGCCGTCGTCTCTGACGAGGACGTTCGCCGGATGCAGGTCGCCGAAGACGACACCGCGGTCGTGTATCGCCTGCAGCCCCTCTTCAACCTTCTCCAGCGTGCTGAGCGCCCAGTCCCGGTGAGCGAGCCGTGCACGCCGGTCGAACGTGCCGTTCACGTAGGGATGGCGTGTGTCAAGGATGTTCTTCAACGATTCGCCGTTGACGAATTCACGGGCCAGGTAGTGGTGCTGGTGGCCATTGAGGCGGTCGACGAGCCGGGGTACGCAGTCCAGACCCTGCAGCTTCTTCAGAGCCCAGTGTTCGCGCTTGAGGCGTGACACAGCGTCGTTTCCGGCCAGGTCGAGACCCGCGTAGGGCCGGGCCTCACGCAGCAGCACCTCTTCGCCGGTCCGGGTGTCGGTGGCCCGGTAGACACCGCCACCGTTGGAAAAATGCAGGGCTTTGGTGACCTTGAACGGAAACCCGGCCAGTGTGCCCTTCTTGCGCTCTTCGATCGCCTCCTGAAGGAAGGGGGGGATCTCCAGCCAGGCCGGCGGGCGGAAAACCGGGCGGCGTTCGTCGGGGACGAGGTGACCGTCCGGGTGCTGGATGGCGGGCACCATCTGGCCGCGCCCGTCGCGCGTCCACTTCAGCGCGTAAGCTCCGTAGCGGACGTAGAGAGGGCCCTGCTTCCAGCGGAGGTCGGACAACAGGTACGGGCCCGGTGTGCCATCGACAAGCGGCTGAAGGCCGTTGAGGAGGCGTTCGCAGTGCGCGTCGTCGACCGGGTAAATGGTGAAGAACTTACCCGATGCCGAGCGATCCCCGTATTTCGATCCGCGGCGGTCGAGGATGGCCTCGCTGCGGATGAACTTGAACCAGACGTTGTGCTCGACGAGATACGGCACGACAGTGTCGAGAAGCACGCGGGCGGTAGCCGGTGTCGCCGATACATGAATTTTCCAGCCCTGCTCCGGCAGGTCCTTCAAATCCTTCGGACGGAACACCGTCCACTCCTGGCCGACCTCCCTGCCCCACCCGTCGGGTACGGGCACGTCGTAGTCGTCATCGGCGTGCTCTGCGTCGGGTGCATCGTAGAACAGCATGTCGGGGCGGCAGAATTCGAGGAAGCGGAAGTCTAGCAACGGCCATTCTCCTGTGCACTAGAACGGGTTGAACGGGGCGATGTAGTTGCGGTACACGTGCTTCCACAACGGTTGCTGTCCCACGTTCACCCGGGCCATCCCGCGGTCCGGCAGCGTGGATTTCGCTCGATCGCCGACGTTGGCAGAGAAAACGTCGGCCGGGACTTTCGCCGTGTCGGCACTGAAGTCGACCGGGTAGAACGCCGTGACGGGCACCTGTTCACGGCTGCGCTGTCCGGTGACGGTGACGTTGGCGTAGTGCGGGTGCAGAACGGGACCGTTCCCGACGAGTTCGGCCTGCTGTCCCGCACGGACAGCAGCGGCGCCGGAGCCGTCGGCGAACTGCAGCACCACACCGTCGTGAGCCTTCGCGAAGGCGCCGGTGACGCTGCTCTGTACTGGGATGGACATGGCTGCGCAGGCGAGCCCGCCGAGGAGAACGGACGTGACGGTGATGCGCCACGCCTTCGCACCGGACACCTTGACCTCGCGGGACAGACGGGCGATCCCCCGTCCGATCAGCCACCCGGCGTAGGTGAGGCCGCAGCCGGCAAGTATGCCGCCGAGGGTGCCACCGGACTGGAGAACACCGAGCCACAGCTTGAGCGCGGTGCCCAGCACGTAGAGGGGGAACAGCATGCAGGCGAACCCGAACCAGGTGGTCCACCGGCGGTCCAGTTCCCGACGGTAAACGCCGCCGAACAGAAAGCGGGCCATCGCTCGGCGGGCGTCGGTCATGGCACGGTCCCGCAGATAGGGCAGGTCCGTCTTGGCCATGAGAGCGAGGTAGCCGTCCAGCTTGATGAACGGCATGAGGTTCAGCAGGCCGGTGATGTAGGAGCCGACCGCGAACAGCAGCAGTACGTCCCGCACACGGCTGCTGGCCATGGGCCATGCGGCGACGGCACAGGCTCCGGCAAGGAACGTCTGCACGGCCGGGCCCGCGAGGGCGATACGGACGCGTTGCATGTTGTGCGGCAGGCGCCAGGAGTCGGAGACGTCGCAGAAGAACGCCGGTGTCAGGTAGAACAGCATCACGCCGATCCGTGAGGGGCGGCCGCCGTGCCGAATCAGCGCACTGGCGTGGCCCATCTCATGAATGGACGTGGCGATCATCATCACGACGATGAGCGCGGCGTAGACGCTCAGCGGGACCGGGTTGGACAGCAGGGAACGGACGTGGGCCTGTTGGAAGGCGAGAGCGGGCAAGCCCGCCAGAGCGATTACCGCGAGGGGGGCGAGCACGGCCCGGCGCGCGAGTGCGGTGAGGACCGGTTGCATCGCGGCCATCCGACGGCCGGGCCGCACCACTGCGAATTGCACGGTGAACGGCAGCTCAATCTTGATGCGCCCCGGTTTCTTCGGCGGTGCCATGCCCTCGCGGGCGATGAGCTCCAGCTCGTCGAGTTTGGTGACGGCCTGGCGGACGAACCCGGTCGTCCACGGCTTGCCGAGCTGTTCGGCGATCTCCTCGGTGTCCCGGGTGCCGTCGAGTTCCTGTGCGAGGCGGCCCACGGAGGGGCTGACACGTATGTAGCGGGACCCGCGCTGCAACACCCAGCGATCGCCGTCCTGCTCAGGCGGATGGACCTCAAGGCCCGGCGCGGCCTTGGGTCTTTCGATGCGGGTGAGTGCGGTTGGTGCAGTCACATCTGGTCCCTTGAACGGTGAGCGGGTGACCCCGCCTCGGTCCAGCTCATTCCTTGCCAGGGGCAAGACCGAGGCGGGGCACCTAGTGATCACATGCCTCACGCATGGATCAGGTGAAGGCGATCGAAGCAACGACGGAGGCCGAGATGCCTGTGCCGATGGACACGCCGGTCCAGTAACCGGGCGCCTCCAGCGACTCCAGCTCCTGCATCTCCAGCTCCAGAGTGATCTCCTCGGCCGGAATGGTGAAATCCTGCATACCAGTTCACCTCCTTTCTCATTCTCATAGGGCCGTGAATCCCCTTAGCGGATCACGTGATGGTGACGCCCACGCCGACGGAAAAACCGATGGACACGCCGGCGGACCAGGTGCCCCAACCGGGGGCCTCCATCGCCTCGAGCTCCTGCATCTCCAGCTCGATGCCCTGAGCGTCGAATTCCTGGTTCAGGTTCTCCATGATGTGTTTCACCTCCTATGGTTACATTGTGAGCACAGGGCCAGTTCGGCGAAGGCGACTGCCTTTTGCACTGGTTCTGTGCCTTTCCTTTCGTGCTGTCCCTGACCGTCAGGTGATGGAAGCAGCGATGCTGACGATCGAAATGCCGGTCGCAATGCCGGTGGTGGTGGCCCAGCCGCCGGGGGCCTCCATCGCCTCAAGCTCCTGCATGTCCAGCTCGCTCGCGATGTTGAGGTCCTGAAGCTCAATCTCGATACCCATGTGTGTTCACCTCCTTTCCGCGCTGTGACGTGGTCTTTCAACCGGCCAGCCATTCGCGGTGGCAAGCCGGGGGTCCAAGAACTCGTCCAGGAGCAGGCGAATATCCGCCAGGCTCAACCGTCCGAGGTGGGGAAGATCCGCTCCCCAGGCGCGCAGGCAGCGGCGGGCGACGCAGTCGTTGTCATGTGCGCTGGTGGAAACGTGCAGGCTTATGTGCCAATCGGCCATCAGCTGGGTCAAGCCGCGCAGCGGGTTGTCGGCCAGGTGTGGGGCCGCTGCGCGGATCACGCTCCACATTCCGTGCAGGCGGTCGGCGGAGCCGAAGCGGGCATCCCCGGCGAGGATCCGCGCCCACACCCCGGCCCACACCGGGGGCAGTGCACGCATTTTGCCGATCCCCAGGTGGGTGGAGAGCTCGTTGGCGATCGGCCAGGCTCTCGAACCGTAGGGACTGCGGTGGCCATGGATGCGGGCGGTATGGGACTCGGGGCTGAGTCGCGCGAGGCGCAAGCGCAGCTGGTCGGGCACCGTGCGTCCATGGCGGATTTCGTGCGCGATCTGGTACCCCGCCGTGACGAGGGCGCTGGCGAGGCGTTCACACAGAGGGTCGGCGTCGGGCTGCGGGATGGGGTCACCGATGTAGGGGGCGATGGTTCGGTGCAGAGCCTCCAGGACGCCTTCGCTGACCAGGTGCGCCGGAAGAAGACGGGTGGCGTCCGGCAGGTACAGGCTGGCAGCCGGCTGCAGGACGGATCCGGTGGCGAGCCGCTTGAAGCCGTCAAGGGTGTAGCAGGCAACAGGGCCCCGCTCGCTTCCCGTACCCAGAGTGGTGGGCACCGCGAGCATCGGCAGGTACTGTCCGAGAGCAGGGGGAAGGGCGATGAGACCGCCGCGCTGCTTGACCTCGAGCCATTTCGCGGCGTCCGGATGACGGGCGACGAGGCTGGCGAGCTTGGCGAGGTCCATCGCCGTGCCGCCGCCGACAACGGCGGTCACCGCGCCGTAGGGGATGCAGTCGGCCAGCCGGTGGATGGAGAGGATGTCCGCCTGCTCGGCGGTGACCGTCCTGACCTGCGCTCCGGCTGCGGTGAGCGCGGAGTGCACCTGTGCGGTGATGTCCTGGTCGGCTACGGCCGGGTCGACGACCAGGACCACGTGGGAGGACCCCGTTTCGCGGGCCCAGGCCGTGGCCTGGACGAGGGCCGTCAACGGAGCGGTCAGCTGCCAAGGGCTTGTCATACGAAGTCCTCCTCACGGTGCGTGCGCGGTACGGTGCTGGGGGCGCGGCTTGCCCCGGCTCCAGCTCATTCCTTTGCCGGGGGCGGGAGACCAGGGGCAGGCCGGGCTCACGGGAGCGCAGAGGTGACGCAGGCGATCAGTTCGTCGACCTCATGCGGGGCGTAGGTCAGGGACGGTACGAGCTGGATCCCTCCGGGCCCGGGATGAACGATCGCGCCGGCCTTGCGGATCCTCGCGACGAGATCGGCGACCTGGGGCCCGGTCAGCGGCTTTCCGTCCTCGCCGACGATGTGCAGGGTTCGGAACAGACCCCGTCCTTCGGCGCCGGTCACGTGAGGGTGGTCGCGCACGAGCTCGGTAATGGCATCGTGGAGAAGAGACGACACCTGGCGGGCGTTCGTGAGGGCATCGAGCCGGTGCAGTTCGTGGATCGTCGCCGTGATCGCCGCGGCCGGAATCGAGGATCCGCCCTGGGTCTCCGCATGCACGATCATGGCGTCCTGCTCCACGAACACGTCGGCCACCGTGCGGGCGATAACGAGCGCCGAAGCGGGAAGGGTGCCGTTCGTCAGACCCTTCGACGTGATCAGGATGTCCGGCTGCTCGGGCCACTCCTGGGAGGCGAACATCGGCCCGGTGCGGCCGAAGCCGGTGGCGACTTCGTCGGCGATGACCAGCAGTCCTGTCTCGCGGCGGAAGCGCAGCACCTCCGCGAGAAACTCCTCGGTCAGTGGCACGGTGCCGGAGCCGAGAACGGGTTCGAGGACGATGGCGGCGATCTGGTCGCCGATGCGTTCCCTCAGCAGGCGCAGCTCGGAGACGCTGTTGGCCGTGACATGGCGCACCAGGCGAGTGTCGACGCCGAACATGCGCTGCCCGAGGTCCTCGCCGGTCAGAGCGAACCCGCCGAATGTCAGCCCGTGATACGAACCGCGCAGGGCGACGATGTTGGCCCGTGGACGCCCGCACAGCACGTGGTAGTGGCGGGCCACCTTCAGTGCGGCGTCGTTCGCGGCGCCACCGGAGGAGGCGAACAGGACCCTGCTGTAGTGCTCTGGTCCGGCCACGGCGGTCAGTGACTCGGCTGCCTCGCGGGCGTACAGGTTCTCGTAGCGGAACGCGCCGAGGTAGGAGGCGTTGTGTGCGGCCTCGGAGATGGCGGCGGCGATGCGCGGGTTGTTGTAACCGAGGTTGGCGTTCCACAGGCCGCTGTTGCCGTCGAGCGCGGTGTGGCCGTCGGCGAATTCGATCCGGTGGCCCTCGGCACGCACCGCGCACAGGGCATCGTCGCCGTGTGCGGACGGGGGAATCAGGTACGGAAACAGGCTCATTGGGCTGCCTCGCAGGTCAGCAAGGTTGTGCGCTGGGCCGAGCCGTCGAGTTCCTGGCGGGCGGTGACGGTCAGACCGGCAGCCGCCAGTTCCTTCTCGACGATGTCGGGGCCGATGGTGCCCACGCGTGCGGTGACCACGACCACATCGTCGCCGGCCTCGATCGGGGCAGCCGGGACGAGGGTGGTGGTGCGGTGGGCAGATCCGGTCGGCCAGTACTCGAACATGTCGTAGCGGCGGCCGCTACTCCCGGTGAGAGGGGTGACGGTGTCGATGTCCTCACCGGTGTCGGTGCGGTCCAGGACGGACAAGTGGAACCGGCCGCCCGGTGCGAGATGCCGCAGGACGCATCCGTAGAGGGCCTGGCGCTGCGCATCGTCGAGGAGGCTGACGGTGGTGGTGCCGAGCAGGATGTGCGCGAAGGTACTGGCGAGATCGAAGTCGGTCATGTCGGCGCACGTCACGGTGCACAGGTCACGGATCCGCTCCGGCACAGACTCCAGACGGTCCTGGAGCAGGGCGAGCATGTGCGGGGACAGGTCGAGCGCGGTCACCGGGCGATGCAGGGCCAGCAACGGCAGCGTGAACCGGCCGGTTCCGGCGGCGAGGTCGAGGATGGGCCCGGGGTGGGGGCGGACGGCCTGGATGACCTCGCGGACCTCGAAGCCATCTCCGGCCGCCAAATCCTGATAGATCAGGGAGCCGTCGGCGTCGTACATGCCGCACACGCGGATACCGTCACCGAGGTCGCGGACCCGTGCTCCGGCGAGGCCGGGGAAGACGTGGGTCACTGCTACTCCACTCCGAGGTCGAATCCGCGGTCGCGGAAGAAACCGGTCACCTTCGTGACGGCCTCCTCGCCGACGGCTCGGGCTGCTTCGCTCTTTCCGAGCGTGAGAACTGCTTCGGTGACGGCGGCGGCCCCGCGGCCCACGGCAAAGATCCGCTTGCCGTCGGTGACGTAGGCCTGCTGCTCATTCCACAGCACGAGTGGCAGGTCGGGACGGGAAAGATCGGCGGCGTCTTCACCGAGCGGTGCGTGCTCGGTAAGGCGGTGCCCGAACCCGGACACGGTCAACCCGGTGAAGCCCCGTAGGGCGAAGTAGCGCAGAGCGTCGACGGCAGCGAGGTAGCGGCCGATCCACCTGACGGTCAGGCCCCCCTCCGCATCGTCTGCCTCTTCGAGCTCGGCAAGGCCGGCTCCGAGACGGCCGATCGGGGGCAGGAACGGGGACAGACAGAGGCTGCCGTCAGGCTGCACGTACAGGCGTGTGGTCGGGCCGCCGGTGTGCCGATAGTGCGAGTGGAGGCGGGGCAGGTCAGCGAGGATCACCGACGGCGAGACCAGAAACTCCGGGAACCGGCCGCGGGCCAGGGCCTCATCGGCGTCCTTGAGGAAGAGGGAGGTGTCGTCCTCATGGGTGATGCGGACGATGGTGGGACCGATGACCGACATGAACGCACCGGTGGCGTAGTCCTGGGTGGCGATATAGACGTCGCCGTCCGTGCCGATGGCGACATCACCGCCGGGCTCGGTGAAGGAGCCCTCGTAGCCGGTGAGATTGCGGTCCGGGTCGTCGCCGCCGGGGGCGAGTATGACAGTTCCGGGCCCGGTGAGGGGGCTGTCGGCCAGGGCCAGGGCGTGGTCGCGGTCAGCGGCCACAACCGTTGCCACGACGTCCGCGGGCACCGAGGGGCGCTGGGCACCCGAGGCCCACGAGCGGATGTGTTCCTTGACCTTGCGGCGGCGCTGTGTGTCCACGGTCAGCCCTTCCACGTGCTGATGATCGTCTTGAGGTCGTCCATGGCGGCGTTGCCGCCGAACGTCTTGTGGACGCCGGTGGTGTTGAGGACCACTTCATCGACGCCGGCTTCGTAGTACTCGGCGATCTGTTCCAGCACCTGTGGGGGCTGACCGGACATGAAAGCGTGTGATGCCACGACGCCGTCGGCAATCGAGGCGAGATCCGAGCCGGTGACATCGACCCCGGCACGGCTGAGCATGTCGAGGTAGTGGGGAGCCTGCATGTGTGCGGCGTTGGAGGCGATGGCGATGTCCCGGGCGGGCGTTCCATCACGGCCGAGAGCGACGGGGACCATGGCGGTGATCTTCGGCATCGTGGTGCGGCCGGCCTTGTCCATGCCCTCGCGAATGGCGGGGAGGAGATGGTCGCGAATATAAGCGGGTGGGGTCAGCCAGGTAACGGCGGCGTCTGCGGCCTCACCGGCGAGGCGGGCCATACCGGGGCGCAGGACGCCGAGGCCGACATCGACACGGGGAGCTGCGGCCGGGGCCAGCTGCGCCTGGAACGTGTAGTGCTCGCCGTCCGCTTCCACAATGCCTCCGTCGAGGAAGCCACGTACGGCGGTGATGTACTCGCGGGCCACGGTGAGGGGCTTTTTGTACGGGCTGCCGAGGAGATGGGTCTGGAAGGCGGCACTGCCCGGCCCGTACGCGGCGAGGACAGGGCGACCGGTGGCCAGGGCGACGGAGCGGGCCTGTATGGCTGCCTCGTAGGGGTGGCGCAGCGGCATGAGAGTGACACCGAAACCGACCGGAGTACGGAAGCCCGACCCGGCGAGGGCGGTGAACGTCTGGTGAGGCTCCATGACGAGGGCCTGCCCCTGCCAGAGGCGAGCGGCCTTGGTCCATGTGACGAGCCCGGCATACGGAAGTGCCTGCTCGGGACGCCTAGGGACAAAAGGTATGAGTACCGATAGCTCACGTTGCCGTGCGCTGGACATGCGTGTTCCCCCGAAGAGTTCATTGTGTGCACACAGCAAGCATGTTCTGGTGGTCTAAGCCATTGGTGCGCTGCGGCGGCCACAAGTTACACACAGAAGAGGTGGAACGATCAAGTCCACTTGTGAATGCTGTTCTGTCGGAATGCGCGTCGCGGCGGCCGAGATCACGCCCTCCTTTCGCGGTCGCCGTTCCCCGTCGGACAACCCTTGCGGGCGGCCACTTACATTTGTGGTGCCCATGTCGGTGTACACGGAAAGTAACTACTGTCTACTGCGCCATCCGCGGCCCCCAGCAGCAGCGACATTCGCGGTCCAGCGGGTCAACGCATGCCGCACTGCGTCGATTTGCCCCCTGCTCACGCCCGCGGGCGGCGAGACGGAAAGGCAAGCCCCGTGGCAAACGATTGAAGCTTGGATTTAAAACCGTCACGGAGCGTGCCAAGGGGCGCGGTCGGTCACTGGCGGCCAGGCGACCAAGGGAGGTGAAGCCGGCCGACCAACGGTCGGGCTGGGCCAATAGGGCGGACGACCGGCCAACCGGAAGCCTGGAACCCACTCCTGTGACACACGCCACGACAACACGGGAAATCTCCACTCCGGACAGATCAACCTTCGTGAAGGTCGCCTGGTCGATTCAGGGAGCCGGGGCGACCGTCCTCCGGAAACGCCAGACGCCGCCTGCGTCCGGGCGCTCGGCCTGTCGGGGCCAAGGAAAAACCCGTCCGCCCCGAGCATGCCCGCCCTCTGCAGCCCGATCGCCGTGCCCGCCGTCCCCCGCTTTCCGCAGCCAGGCCCACACCGGCCGCCCCGCTCGCCCAGCACCTTGGCCAGCGGCTGCAGGGGCTGGACACATCTGTCCTGGTGCGCAACCCATCTGGTACTCACCGCCACGCTCGCTCTCATCACAGTCCCCGCGCTCGCTCGCACTGAAGGCCCCTCTGGCCCTCGGCCCCGCCCGCCCCCGCATACACCGGCGGCAGCCCTCAGGCGGTGGCCCGCACCCGGCCCTTCTCGCTGCTGGCCACCGCGCTGACCGGTTCGGCGTTCGCCATGGGCGCCGTGGTCATCGCCCTGGTCCCCACTTCTGCTCGAACGCGGCTCCACCAGCGCTCAGGCTGCCTGGGCCCTGGGCCTTGGCGGGGCCGGACAAGCCGCCGGCCGGACCCTGTGCGCGATGTTCACCCGGCGCACGGGCGTAACGGTGCGGACAACGGCCCTGATCGCACTCGCCGGCCTCACCACCACGGTCCTGGCGCTCGTTCCCGGTCCGTACGTGCTGCTGGTCGCTGTGTCGGTAGCGGCCGACCGACCTCACCCTGATCCCGGCCACCGCCGTCACCGACCGGTGGGGCGCCACCGACTTTCTCGCGCGTGCCACGCTGACGCTGAGTAACTGAGGCTTTTCAGAAAAAGCCCAGGGGGCCGTACCTCATTGCGGTCTTTTTGGCCGTGCTCAACCACCTGTGCTTTTTCGGATTGTGGTCGATGGCTTTTCGTGTCGCCGACTGCGACTTTGCGGAGGTGTCTCAGTGGGAGATCTTCCGGACTGAGATGTCGTTCGTTGATCTTGGCGACGATTCTCGAATCCGCGATATCCGAGGGGAGGTTCTTCCATGCAGTCGCACCGGGTACGGTCTGTCCTCCATGAACTGAGGGCTTTGGCCGCAGAGGACGACACACAGCTCACAGCGGCGAAGAACCGCCTCGCCCGGGCAGAGGTAGAGGTCGCGGCTGCACGCTCGGCCTTCGACTCGGCAAGCACACGGGCCGACGTCTCGCAGCGCGTCATGCGCGGCGCCGAGGAGCTGCTGCGTGCGGCGACAGGAACCGAATCCGAACCGCCCGGGCCGCCCCGCGCGGCGAGCGCCCCACGAGAGGTGCGTCGCACAATCGCCCAGGAGGTGCTGGCCTTCCTCCGCCTTCACCGAAGCGCCAGGCAAGTGGAGATTTGTCAGCACCTGGAGGGCGTGCGTCCCGACATCAACATCGACAGCCTGGGACCGGAACTCGGTCGTCCGGTCAAAAAGGCGCGGGTCCACAAGAATTCGGCCTGCAACCGGCCGGGAAAACTGGCAGCACCCCGGTACCGCGGGTGGCGCTGGCGAAGCACGTCGGCCTCGGCACGGCCACTGTCGGCGATTGCATGGCCTTCCTGGCAGACATCGGGCTGGTCGAGTCCGGCCGGGGCCTGTGCGCGATCACGAAGCGGGGGCGGGCGTTCGCCGAGACATGGCCGCACGAGGAGATGCGGGCACGGCTGGCGCTGCGTCCGCTGGTACAGGCGCACTGGTCCGCCGCCGCGGCGGCCGCGCATCTGGCCGATGGTCCGCTCCCTCAGGAGGAGCTGGCCCGGCTGCTGCGGAACGGCTTGCCGGGGGCGCCGATGCGTGGCACCTACATGGTCGAGTGGCTGGACATCGCCCTGGTCGTGGAGCGCGACACCGAGCGGCTTCAGGTCCACCTGCCCGCCCGTAAAACCCCCTCCGCCGAAGGCCGCTGGCGCGACACAGCAGGAAAAAGAGGAGCAGACGGCGGGCCCGGGCCACGCCGGCAGCACCGGCGCCGACAGCGTCGGTTCCGAGAACGACGAGACCGAGAGTGCCGAGACGGGAAGTGCCAGCGGAACCGCCCTCCTGCTACCGGATTTGGGGCCGCCCTCGTGGCGGTCCGAGCCCTTGCGGGGACCGGATGAAATAAAGTCGGCCCCGTCACTTCGGGGCGGGGGAGGGGGCTCGGCCGGCAGGTTGGGCAAAGACTCCCGCCTCTTCGGGGCGGCGACGGCCAATGGGGGCGTCACGCAAAAACCTGGAGCACCGCGTCGCCCGACGCGATCGCGTCGATATCGAAGCGGACGCGTCCCCCGCCGAGGGGCGCGTCGTCGGCGACGACCACCGGCACCCAGAGCGCCGCCACCTCGTCCGCGCCGAGCCCCAGCGGCACCGCGCAGGAGAACGCCGTGCCGTCCGCGGAGAGCGTCCCCGTGAAGCGCCGCTCATTGTCCGATCGCCGCCGCGTATAGGTCGAGCGGCTGCCGCGGGATCGCCGCCCTTGTGGCGATCCCGCGGCAGCCGGACGAAGGGTCGCCCCGTGCCGGCCGCGTCGGACGGCTGCCAACTGCCGTTGAGCACCTCGACGACCGGCTCGGCCACCCGCACGTCGCCGTCGGTCAGCGTCACCTCGGCGCGGACGGGGTACGTCCTGCCGCTCGCCGGCCGCGCGTCGGTGTCCACGTCGAGATCGCCACGGAGGTGGGAGGTGATGAGGTCGGAGGCGTCGGGGAAGGTGCGGTCGACGACCTCGTACTGCGGGTCGATGCCGCCCTGGCCGCGCCGGCGCTCGCTCGCCACCTGGGTCGCCTTGCGGTCTCCGCGGCGGGAATATGCGACCTCCCGGATACTCCCCCCATCGGCACCGCGACGCGGCCGTCGAAGCGGAACTCGCTGTCCCGGGTGGAGAAGCGGTGCCGTACCCCAGGACCTCGATGGTCCCCTCGGACCTGGACGAGCTGCCGGTCATCAGAGGGGCTGCTCCTGTCTGTCGGGCGGTGCCCCCGTCCGGGGGCACCGGCCGGTGGTCCGCGGAGCCGGCCGCCCGGGTGGCCGGCGCGGGCTCGGCTAGCGGTCCTCGACCGTGATCGTGGCGAGGCCGGAGGCAATCGCCGGGCTGCCCAGTTCGAGCCCGACCCGCACCGTGCCCGGCTCCGCGCCCTCGTCGACCTCCATCTCGGGGTAGACGACCGCCCACTTGCCGCGGG
The DNA here is from genome assembly GCF_051386515.1 of Streptomyces sp. URMC 123. Lineage (NCBI taxonomy): Bacteria > Bacillati > Actinomycetota > Actinomycetes > Kitasatosporales > Streptomycetaceae > Streptomyces > Streptomyces sp. URMC 123. Next base: position 17,971 of record NZ_JBPQTV010000075.1, read on the forward strand.
CGAGGTCGAACGCCACCTCGCGGCAGGTCAGCGTGCGGTTGCCGTTGGAGCGCTCGGCCGGGCTGACGATCTCGCGGCTCTCACCCTCCCGGGACATCGCCAGCTGGTCCTGCGTGAAGCGCAGCCCCTCGGGCGCGGTGAGCACCAGCCGCTGGGTGCCGATCGTGCGCGTGCCGGTGTTGGTGATGGTGAACACCGCCGGGTACACCCACTGCTGCCCCGGCCGTACGGTCGCGTTCTCCGGGCGGGACTGGACCACGCGCGCGGACAGGCCGGTGGTCGACCCGATGACCCTGCCCACGAGCTGGATCGGCGCGTGCCGGCCGACGCTGGCCGAACCGTCGCTCTTGAGCCCGGCCGTCGCGTCCTGCGTGGCGCGCATCGGCAGCGTGTAGACGAGGCTGCCGGTGTCGCTCGCCGTGGTGTTCAGGTGCGGGTTGCCGCGAATGATCAGCGTGCGGCCGGAGTCGTACACCTCGTGGTCGAGGGGGCCGGAGACCACGCCCTCCACCGTGCCGTGGTAGGCGAAGACGGGCTGACCGGTGAAGACGAACCCGGTGGGCGCGGTGTAGCGCTGGATGATCACGCCCGGGTTGACCGGCTGCCCGGTGGGCGCGAGGAAGCGCAGGTTGCAGCGGCTGGTCTGGCCGGGCGCGCTCTCCGGCACGACCTCCTGGAAGATCGTCAGCGCGGTCTCGTCGGCGACCGGCGCCGGCACGGTGACCGTGATCGGCAGGGTGAAGGTGTTGTCCTTGAGGTTGAGGTCGCCGCCGTACTGGATCTCCAGCGTCGCCTCGTACGTCCCCGGCTGCGTGGAGGCCGGCGCCACCACCCGGAAGACGCCGTCCAGGGCGGCGCCGAAGGGGGCCAGCTGGGAGCCGGCGAAGGTGCGGGCGAGCCGCCGCTCCCCGGCGTCCGGCCCGACGGCGCCGACCAGCCCGAACGGCAGGTTCAGCACCACGGTGACGAGTTCGCCGTCGACCATGGCCGGGCCCCGGCTGCGGACCCGGGCGCCGAGGTCGAACTCCTGGCCCCGCGGCACGGAGGCGGGCGCCACGACCTCGCCGTGCAGGTCGGCCACGGGGGGCGTCGGGGGCACCACGGTGGCCACGCCGTAGACCCGGCGGACGCGGTGGTTGTAGCTGTCCGCGATGAACAGGCTGCCGGAGCGGTCCACCGCGACCCCGAAGGGGTGGTAGAGGTGCGTGCCCGCCGCGGGACCGCCGTCGGCGACGTAGCCGGCGGTGCCGGTGCCCGCGATGGTGGTGATGACGCCGTTCGTGCTCACCTTGCGGACGCGGTGGTTGTTGGTGTCGGCGATGTAGAGGTTGCCCGCGGAGTCCAGGGCCACGCCGGCCGGGTAGTGGACCGAGGTGGCGACGGCGGGACCGCCGTCGGCGACGTAGCCGGCGGTGCCGGTGCCCGCGACGGTGGTGATGATGCCGTTGGGGGTCACCTTGCGGACCCGGTGGTTGTAGCGGTCCGCGATGTAGAGGTTGCCCGCGGAATCCAGGGCCACGCCGTGCGGGTGGTAGAGCTTGGTGGCGACGGCGGGGCCGCCGTCGGAGACGTATCCGGACTGGCCGGTGCCCGCGACGGTGGTGATGTTGCCGCCGGTGTCGACCTTGCGGACGCGGTGGTTGTTGGTGTCGCCGATGAAGAGGTTGCCCGCCTCGTCGACCGTCACGGACCAGGGGTAGTTGAGCGGGGTGGCGACGGCCGGGCCGCCGTCGGAGATGTAGCCGGCGGTGCCGTTACCGGCGACCGTGGTGATGATGCCGCGGGTGTCGACCTTGCGGATGCGGTGGTTGTGCCGGTCGGCGATGTAGAGGTTGCCCTTGCCGTCCACCGCCACGTCCGTGGGGTAGTGGAGGCGGGTGGCCACGGCCGGCCCGCCGTCGGAGACGAAGCCGGAGTCGCCGGTCCCGGCGACCGTGGTGATGGTGCCCTCGGGCGTGATCCTGCGGACGCGGTGGTTGTGGCAGTCGGCGATGTAGACGTTGCCCGTGCCGTCGATCGCCACGCCGTACGGGTAGTACAGCTTGGTGCCGACCGCGGGGCCGCCGTCGGCGACGTAGCCCGACTGGCCGTTGCCCGCCGCGGTGATGATCGTGCCGTCCGGGAACGTGGCCGCCTGGGTGGTGGCGTTGCTGTTCGTGGTCATCGCTGAGTTCTCCTGTCCGCACGGGGAATGCCGCCGTAACGCGGCACACCGCCTCAGTCGGAAGTAATGGAACGTGTGCGCGAATTCGTGACGCCTCGGCAGCCGGACCCATGCGAAATGCATGCCTGCGCGCGGGGATACGCAATGGCCGATCCGGCGGGCGTGAGCGAGCCTACCCATCCCGGACGGCGGGAATTACCTCGCTCTTCGGACAATGCGCGGTGCGCGGCGGACGGCTGGAAATCGACCCGCCATCACCCCGTACGGCCCGTGGGGGAGCGGGTTCCCGGCGGTCTTGACACTCCTCCGGCGTTACGGAAAATCGATGCAACAACCTTTCCTCGGGCGGCCCGATTTCCTCCCTGGGGCGCACTCGGTGCACAGTGCAGATGGGTCGACTTGCGTGTTCGCGCTAATACGAGGTAGACCCCTGTTGGGCAGCCAAAGCGATAGGGCCGCCGGGTGTTGACGATCCTTCACCACCCGTATTTCCTTGGCCGGGGGGCCGGTTGACTGATTCAGGAATCAATCAATTCCTGGGGGCGGGTGCCCGGCACGGCGCCATGAGCCCGTACGTCCGGCGCGGACCGATGAACACGGATCACCGACGAACGAGGACGGTCATGAACCTCATCAAGAACGGCAGCTTCTCCGAGTACACCTTCAAGGAGGGGAGCGACTGGCAGACCGGGAACCACGGCATCAAGGCGGCCGGCCGATTCAACGGTGATCAATTCCTCGGGCTGGGCGGCTGGACCTGGGGCACGTACACCGGCCACGGGAAGGCGGAGCACCCCGCCGAGGCCCAGGACGCCGTCGACCTGATCAACGGCGCCGCCGACGGCCACTTCCCGGACGACGCCCAGCACCCCTTCGCCAGCACCGAGAACGTCATCGACATCAACGGGCCCGGCACGCTCGGCTTCATCGAGCAGACCGTGCAGGCCACCGGCGGCCAAGCGTACGAGCTGTCCTTCTACCACGGCTACAACCTCTGGCCCGGACACGGCATCGAGCGGCCCACGTATCTGCGGGTCGAGGTCGAGACCGACGGCCGCACCCTGCTGCGCGAGGACTACATCCAGTACTACTCCGGCAAGGGCGGCACCGCCTCCCACGGCGGCGAGCGCGTCAACGACCCCGCCTGGCACAAGCGGCGGCTCACCTTCCGGGTGCCGGAGGGGCACGAGCACGTGACCGTGCGCTTCGCCAACCCCGGCCGGTCCGGCCTCCACGCCGACCTGGGCGCCGACCCCGACGGCCACAGCGGCATGCTCCTCGCCCACGTCCGGCTGGAGGGCTCCGGCGGCGGCAGCACCCTGCTCACCGTCGAACAGCGCAAGCCCGCGCAGGCCACCGTCGAGCAGGGACAGCTCTGGCAGTACCCCGCGGTGCTCGCCCTCACGAACCGCGGCAGCCGCCGCATCGGCACGCACCCCGTCGTCTTCACCGCCCCCGAGGGCCTCTACTTCCTGGAGGAGCGCCTCGTCATGACCCGGCAGGACGACGACCCGAACGAGACCTCCGTGCCGGCCGTCCTCACCAACGGCAACCGCACCCTGACCTGCCAGGCGTTCCCGCTGGAGCTCGCCCCCGGCAAGTGGGCGTCCGTCTACCCGGCGATGGGCGTGGACCACGACGCCCCCACGGGGCCGGTCACCGTCGCCTTCGAGATCGGCGCCCCCGTCTTCGCCACCGGGCACGCCACGGTCACCATCCGGCCGCGCACCGGCGCCTGACGAGAACGATGCGACGCACCAGGCTCTTCGCCGGCGGCCGCTCCCGTGGCGCGCGCCGGCCCCGGATCGTGGCCCTGATCCCCGCGCACAACGAGGCCGAGCGGATCGCCGCGTCCATCGCGGCGCTGCGCCGACAGCGGCGCGCCCCCGACCGGATCGTCGTGGTCGCCGACAACTGCACCGACGCGACCGCCGACATCGCCCGCCGGGCCGGCGCGGAGGTCATCGCCTCCGAGGGCAACCGGCACAAGAAGGCCGGCGCGCTCAATCAAGCCCTCGACCGGGCCCTGCCGGGGCTCGCCGACGAGGACCTGGTGCTCGTCCAGGACGCCGACACCACGCTGTGGCCGACGTTTCTCGCCAGCGCCATCGAGGCGATGGACCGCAGGGTCGGCGCGGTCGGCGGAATCTTCTACGGGGAGGGCGGCGGCGGCCTCCTCGGCGCGCTCCAGCGCAACGAATTCCACCGCTACGCCCGCGAGATAGCGCGGCGCGGCTATCGCGCGGACGTGCTCACGGGCACGGCCACGCTCTTCCGGGTGGCCACGCTGCGCGAGATCGAACGCGCCCGGCGCGCCGGGCGCCTCGGCGGCGGCACGTCCTATTACTCCCTCGCCTCGCTCACCGAGGACGACGAGATCACCAAGGCGGTACGGACGCTCGGTTATCGCACGGTCTCGCCGCCCGGCTGCGGGGTGGTCACCGAAGTCATGACGACCCTGCCGAAACTCTGGCACCAGCGGCTGCGATGGCAGCGCGGGGCGTTGGAGAATTTACGCGACTACGGCTGGACCCGGGTCACGGCCCCCTATATCGTCCGCCAGGCGTTCATGGGCCTCTCGGTGGTTTTCCTCACCCTCTATCTGGTGTTCACCGCGTGGATGCTCGCCCGGGGAAGGCCCCAATTCTCGCGCTTCTGGCTCGCGATCGGCCTGATATTCGTCGCGGAGAAGGTCGTGACGGCGCGCGGTGCGGGGTGGAAAGGTCAACTGCTCGCGGGGACGCTCGCCGTTGAACTCGCCTACGACATGTTCCAGCACGCCGTGTATGTGCGATCCCTGTGGGACATGGCTCGGCGCCGCGAGGAGCGGTGGTGCGCGACGTGAACGGTGTCGTTCCGACCGACCGGGCGGGGCGGTCCGCCGGTGGGCCGCCCCCGGAGCGAGTGGAAGGAGATCCGTGTACGGAGGAATGCCGGTGGCCGGCGTGCTCGGGGTCGGCGGGGCGTCGGCGCTCGCTGCGCGCAGGGACGGGTTCCAGGCGCTTGCCACGGTGGTGGCCGCGACGACGTTGCTCATGGCCGGGGTGTCCGTGACGAAGCTTGTCCCGCGACGCGGGTCCTTGCCGTACGTGACGGGGTCTCCGCCTTCGCCTCGCGGGGCCCTCCGGGCGGGTGGGCGCGACGACGTTCACGTTGTGGGTTGTCCGCGATGTGATCGGCGCCGTTCTTCCGGCCGAAGGCGTTTCGCCCTCCCGGCGGGTTTGCGTGACGACCGGGGTCACGTTGCGTGTGACGTGGGCGCCGCGAGCGTTTGCCCGTGCCTCGGGCGCGGAGCGCCCCCACCCCGGCCGTAGGCCGGAGCTTTCCCGCCCCGAAGGGGCGGGGAGAGGGGGTCGCGCCTTCGGCAC
>NZ_JBPQTV010000076.1:0-23496 GCF_051386515.1 Streptomyces sp. URMC 123
TAAGAGACAGCCCCCTGACGTCCCCACCAGGGACCATTGAGGCCGTCACCGCTCACCGGGCCGGCTCCGGCGCGCGGTGGAAGCGACAACCGACGGGGGAGAACAGGGCACATGCTGCACGGGCGGACCGCGGAGCGGGAGCGGATGGACCGGATGCTCGCCGACGCGCGGCGGGGAATCAGCGGCGCCCTGCTGATCCACGGCGAGGCGGGGATCGGCAAGACCGCGCTGCTGGACCACGCCGCCGAGCGGGCGGCCGACGGCATCCGGATGCGGGTGCTGCGGGTCGAGGGCATCGAGTCCGAGATGGAGCTCGCCCACGCCGGGCTGCACCAGTTCCTGCTCCCCGTGACGGGCCACCTCGACAGCCTGCCGGGGCCCCAGGCCGCGGCCATGAGGGCCGTCTTCGGCCTCACCGACGACGTGGTGCGCGACCGCTTCACCGTCGGACTCGCCGTGCTCACTCTCCTGTCGGAGGCCGCCGCCGAGGGCCCGCTCCTCTGCCTGGTCGACGACGCCCAGTGGCTCGACCAGCCGTCGGTCGACGCCCTCGTCTTCGCCGCCCGCAGACTGCGGGCCGAGGGCATCGCCATGCTCTTCGCGGTGCGCGACGGAGCCCGCGGCGCCGTCGTGAACGGCCTGCCCCGGCTGCCGGTCGAGGGCCTCGACCGGGCGGCGGCCGCGGCCCTCCTGCGGGACCTGCCCCCGTACGTCGTGGACAGGCTCGTCGAGGAGGCACAGGGCAACCCGCTCGCCCTCATCGAGCTGGCGACCGCCCTCACCCCGGCGCAGCGCGCCGGGCAGCTGAGCCCGCTGGCCCTGCCCGACTCGGCCTCCCCGCTGCCGAGCCGGATGCAGGACGCCTTCGCGGAACAGATCCGCCGCCTCCCCGAAGCCACCCGCACGGTGCTGCTCGTGGCGGCCGCGGACGACACCGGCGATCTCCCGCTGGTGCTGGGCGCCGCCGGCCGGTGCGGCGCCGCGACGGAGGACCTCGAACCCGCGGAACGCGCCGGGCTCGCCCTCCTGTCCGGGATGACGGTGCGCTTCCGGCACCCCCTGGTCCGCCACGCCGCGTACCGCGGAGCCCCGCTCGCCCGGCGCATCGCCGCCCACCGGGCCCTGGCCGAGGAGCTGGCGGCCGCCGGGGACGCGCACCGGCGCGCCTGGCACCTGGCCGCCGCCGCGACGGGCCCGGACGAGGAGATCGCCGGCGAGCTGGAGCGGGTCGCCGAGTGGGCCGGCAGCAGACAGGCGATGGCCTCCGCCTCGGCCGCGTACGAGCGCGCCGCCCAGCTCACTGCGGACCCGCGCAACCGGGCACGCCGCCTCATCCGCGCCGCCCAGAAGGCGAGCGAGGCCGGCCAGGACGAGCGGTGCGGCGCCCTGGCCGACCAGGTGGCCCTCCCACTGCCGGACCCGGACCTGACGGCCAGTTACGCGCGCGTGCGGGCCGTCGTCGAACTGGGATACGGCAGTCCGGAGGTCGCCGCCCGGACCCTGGTCGAGTGCGCCGACCGGATCGGCGCCGACGCCGACAGCCCAGGCCATCACCCCTCCCTCCTCGCCTCTCTCCTGGTCGACGCGGTCCACGCCGCCTTCTCCGCCGGGAACGCCGAACTGATCGCCGACATCGGGGGCCGCGCCCCCCGGTTGCCCGTACTCGCCGTGCCCGCCCTGCTGTTCACCGGGGACGCGCCCGGCGCGTTGACGGCCCTGCGCGACCTCGTACGAACCGGCCAGCGCCCCGGCACCGCCTTCATGGACCGGCTGATGACCGGGAACTACTGCCACCTGGTCGCCGACCACGCCACCGCGCACGAGATCGCCGCCGCGGCCGTCGCCCACTGCCGCGACCACGGCATGGGCGGCTGGCTGCCCACGGCGTTGCACCTGCTCGCCCGGACCGAGCTGGCCCTCGGCCGCCCCGACGACGCGTCCGCCCACGCCACCGAGGCGCTGCGGCTCGCGGAGTACTGCGACCTGGCCCACCGGGCCGCCCATCTGCGGGCCGTACTGGCGGTGTCGGCCGCCGTACGGGGCGAGGAGGAGCACTGCCGCCGCCTCGCGGAGGAGGCCCTGGCGTACACGCGTCCGCGCGCCGTCGGACGCGGCACGGCGGACGCCCTCGGGGCGCTGGGCCTGCTCGAACTCGGCCAGGGCCGCGCGGAGGAGGCACTGGACCTGCTGGCAGCGGCCTGGCGCGAGGTGAGCCACCCGCTGCTGGGCCTGTCCCTGCTGCCCGACCTCGTCGAGGCGGCGGTGCGCGCCGGCCGCCCGGAGCGGGCGGAGGACCCCGCGCGCCTGCTCGGACACTGGGCGGACGCCGTACGACAGCCGGCCCTCACCGCCCAGGCCGCCCGCTGCCGCGCCCTGACCGGCCCGGACGACGAGGCCGAGGCGCACTTCGCGACGGCTGTGCGCCTCCACGGCGACGGCGGGTCCGACGGCGGGTCCGACGGCGGGGCCCAGGGCGGGTCCGAGGGCGGATTCAAGGGCAGGGCAGAGGGCGGGTTCGAGCGGGCCCGCACCGAACTGCTGTACGGGGAGTGGCTGCGCCGTCTGCGGCGCACGATCGACGCGCGGGGCCACCTCCACGAGGCGCTGCGGGTCTTCGACCGGCTCGGCGCCCGGCCCTGGGCCGCCCGCGCCCGGGCGGAACTGTTGGCCGCGGGCGGGACCCCTGCCCCGGCCGGGCGCGCGGACGACCTCATCAGCCGGCTGAGCCCCCAGGAGCGGGAGGTCGTACGGCTGGCCGCCACCGGCGCGACCAACCGGGAGATCGCCACGCGGCTGTTCCTGAGCCACCGTACGGTCGGACACCACCTCTACCGCGCCTTTCCCAAGCTGGGCATCTCGTCCCGTGGCGAACTCGCCGCGTTGCTCACCCCGTGAGCGGGCATCACCTCGTGGGCGGGCCCTCCGCCAGGACGGCGGGGCACGCCGCGGCCGCGGGGGGGGGGGCCCCCCCCGCGGCCGCCGGCCGCGTCATGGCGGCCGGCCACCTCACGCCTCCGGCGCCGAATAGATCATCCGGATCTGGGCGGTCCGGTAGCCGGCCCGGGCGAAGGCCGCGGCCATGGGCGCGTTGCCGGTGTCCGTGGTGGCCGTGATGAGTTCGGCGCCCGCCGCCGCGTGGCAGCGGGTGATCTCGGCGAGCACCTCGTCCACGTACCCCCGGCCGCGCAGCTCCGGGACGATGCCCAGATAGCCGACATTGCGGTGGTACGGCGTCGCCGAGGGGACCGCCAACCCCGCGACGTCGCCGTCGGGGGTGCGGGCCAGGCGCCACCAGTCCCGGTCGCCCGGGCAGCCCAGGTAGAAGTCCATCTCCTCCCGCGCGGTGGCCTCGGCGCCCTTGGCGGCCAGGTTCCGGCGGGTCTCGCGGTCCAGGCTGCCCACGGCGATCCGCCGGAAGACGTCCAGGAACTCCTCGTCCGAGGCCGCGGCGAAGGCGAGCCGGCCTTTGGCGGCCGGGACGCCGGCGGCCGGCGTCCACTCCAGCCGCAGCCGCTCCACCTCGTCGGTGAGCCCGGCCGCCAGCGCGGCCTCGCGCCGCCAGGCCAGGGCCGCCGCCACCGCCGGGTCACCGCGCCAGCCGTGCGGCAGAGTCAGGTTGTAGAGCGGCGGCTTGCGCGCGCCCCGCTCGGCGAAGGCTTTCAGGCCCGCCGTGAGCAGCTCGGCCGCCACCGCCACCCGGTCGGGGACGGAGTCGTCGACGTGCAGACAGTCCAGGGCGGCGGGGTGCTCGTCCCCGGACCGGCCCCACCACAGGGCCCGGGCGACCACCCGGCCGCCGTCCTCGGCGATCCAGGTCCACTCCGGCCGGTACATCCCCTGGCCCAGTTCGTCGAGATAGCGGTCGGCGGGAATCCAGCCGATGGGCTCGTCGACCGCCACGGCGGTCACCCGATCGAGGTCGGCCTCGGTGACGGAACGGAACAACATGGGGACGCGCCTTTCTCGGGGCGTGAGGTGAGGTGAGGTGACGACGGAGCGACGGCCGGGGCGCCCGCCGCCGCTCCCCGCTCCCCGCTCCCGGCTCCGCGCTCCGCGAGGCGAGCGGGGGAGACGTCATCGACGGTAGGGCGGCCCCGGGAGCGCGGCATCGGTCACCGCGACGTAATCGCACCGGTCACGTGGCCCGGCCCATCGGTCACCCGCCCCGGCCGACCGGTCACGCCCCCGACCGCGATCGGTCACGCGCCCACGGTCCCTCCGTCACCCGCCCCGACCGACCGGTCACGCGCCCCCGACCGCGACCGGTCACGTCGAAGCGGCGTCCACCTCATCGGCGTGCTCCGGGAAGCGCACGGCGAGCACGGCGCGGTCGTCCGGCAGCTCGGTGTCGACCCGCTGGTGCAGCAGCAGGTCGCAGGTGGCCTCGGCGGTCAGACCCACGGTCGTGCCGGCGGTCTGGGCGAGCCGGCTCATTCCGATGTCCAGGCTCTCGCCCCGGCGTTCGATGAGCCCGTCGGTGTAGAAGACCAGCGTCGCGTGCGCCGGGACCGTCAGCTCCTTCAGCGGAAACTTCGTGAACGGCACCGGCCCGAGCGGCGGCGCGAGAGCGCCGTCGAGATACCGGCTGGAGCCGTCGGCGAGGATCAGCAGCGGCGGTGGATGCCCCGCCCGGCTGTAGCGCAGGGTGCGGGTGCGCCGGTTGTAGGTGGCGTAGCAGGCGGTGGCCATGAGCCCCGCGTGGTACGTGCCCAGGAAGTCGTTCAGCTCGGCCAGCATGGTCGGCGGATGCTCGTCGCACCGGCGGGCGATGCTCCGCAGCGCGGTGGTGATCTGGGCCATGGCGGTGGCCTCGGTGATGCCGTGGCCGGCGACGTCCCCGATGGTGAAGCCGATGGACTCCGCGCCGAGCACATGGACGTCGTACCAGTCGCCGCCGACGTCGACCAGATGCGTACCGGGCGCGTAACCGCTGGCGATCTCCAGCCCGGGCACCGCCGGCAGATCGGGGAGCAGGCTGCGCTGGAGCCGTACGGCCAGCCCGTGTTCGTGTTCGAAGAGTCCCGCCCGGCGCACGGCCTGCGCGATCTGCTGGGCCACGGCCATGGTGTGCTCGACGTCCGGTTCGACGCCCGGCGCGTACTCGATCACGAGCCGGCCGAGGGTGAGGCTCTCCGCGTCCAGCGGGACGCACCGCGCGGTCCCCGGCCGCGAGGCGGGCGGCGGCGGCCCGTCGCGCCCCCGGTCGAGGTCGACCCAGAGCGGCGCCGCGAGGGGGAGCGTGTCGGCGGGGCCGAGGGACGGGATGACCCGGCGGGAGTGCAGCTCCAGCACCACGTCCGAGGCGTCGAGGGCCTGCGGGGCGCACTTGTACACGGCGTCGCAGACGTCCGAGAGGGTGGCGCTGGCGGCCAGCGCGGCGGTGAGCCGGTACAGGCGCTGCATGCGGGCGCGCGCCTCCTTCTCCCTGCGCAGCAGCAGGTCGCGCTGCTCGGCGATGGCCTGGCGGTAGGCCATCTGCTGGTTCATCAGACGGACGCGCTGGCTGAGCGCCACGAAGCGGTCGCTGATGTCCAGGCGGGACAGGTGCAGCTGGACCGCCGGCTCGGGCCCCTGCCACCAGGCGGCGCGCGCCCCGTGGCAGCGCAGCCGCACCGGCCGGTCCCGGCCGTCGCGCACGGTCAGCACGCCGGGCAGGGGGGAGCCGCTGCGCAGCCACCCGGCCAGGCGCTCCCGCAGTTCGCCGGTGTCACGGACCACGTCGTAGAGGTTCACCCCGGTGCGCAGCGAGTCCAGGGTGCGGCGGGTGGCCGGGTTGACCGCCAGAATCCGGCCCGACGCGGTGCACATGATCACCGCGTGCGGGAGGAGCCTGGCGACGGACCGGAAGGTCGCCAGGTTCATTTCATCGGCCCGTCGCGGCGGCGGGCGCTTCCGGCTCCGCGTCGCCGAAGTACTCGCGCCCCGGGTCGTCGTCGTCCATGTCCAGCTCCGGCCGGAGGTGGACCACCACGCGGCAGCCGGTGTGGCCGCGGGCGATCGTCTCCTCCAGCTCCACCCGGGCGTAGCCCAGGTTCCGGGCGGCGATGGTGCCGAAGATGTTCGACGTCATCATGCACATCGAGTCCCGCCCCAGCACCTTCTCGGCGAACGGGCACGTGCGGCTGCCGAGCACGATCCGCTCGTCGTCCTGGGAGATGAGGAAGAAGTCACCGCCGATGCGCTGCTTGAGATCGACGAGCACGTCGGCGGTCTGTTCGCGGTTCAGCCGGGACAGGCCGAGCGCCTCGGCGTAGGCGTCGTTGATCTGGGAGCCCACCGACTGCCCGACCAGGCTGATGTAGCCGGAGGCTTCCTCGAGGCCGATGATCGACTCCAGTGAGGTGGCCAGCTCCCGCACCAGGCCCCGCATGAAGACGTCCCGGTCGAGATGTACGTCCGCGTCCTTCGCCGAGTTCACGGTCGCCCCTTCCCTCGCTTGTGTGGAGCACCGCGAAACGTCCGCGCGGGTGTGACTCACCGCAGATGTGCCTCACGGAGCAGAGAACCAGGCTCCGTAACGAGGATAGAGGTGGATGGCGAGGAGTCCAGAGGGCAAGCGCTGACCAGCGGATTCGCAAGTGCGCGCGGTGCGGGGGGCGTTCGTGGGGGCCCTGCTGCAGGGGGTTCGCGCGGGGGTCGTACGGGGTTTCTCATACGATCATTCTTCGGACGATCGCCGCGACCAGGGCGGCGCCCACGAGCGCGGCCGGCAGGGGCAGCCGGCAGGCGCGCAGCAGCACCACCGCGCCGAGCCCGGCCAGGACGGCGGGGTCCACGGCGCTCCACTCGGGGCCCGCCACATCGACCACCACCAGCCCGGCCAGCAGCGCGGGAGCCATGAGCGCGATCACCGCCCGGGCGCGCGGGGGCAGATCGCGCTTCCCCAGAACCGCCGGGCCCGCCGCCTTGATGGCGAAGCAGAGCACGGCGACGGCCGCGATGGCCGGCCACGGGGTCACGGCGTGGGCTCCGTCGCGGTCGGGTTCTCCGCGCCGTGCCGAGGTGGGCCGGCGGGATCGCCTGGGCCGGATGGGTCGTTCGGGCCGCCGTTCGGGCCGCCGCCGGGGCCGCCGCTTGGGCCGGCGGGGCCGCCCTGCGCGGGTGGCAGGGGGCGGGCTAGGGCGACCAACGCGGCGCAGGCGGCGCCGATCAGGGCCGGGCCCGGCGGCAGGACGAAGGTCAGACCCGCGGCGAGGGCCCCGCCCAGCAGGGCGGGCAGCCGGTTCCGGCGGTCGGCGCCCAGGGCGTCGAGCAGCAGGAACAGGAACATGGCCGGTGCCACGACGTCCAGGCCGAGTTCGGTCAGCAGCCCCGGATCGGGCGCCAGGACGGCGCCGAGTGCGGTGCCCGCGACCCACAGGACCCACTGGATCGCACTGGCACCGAAGAGAACGTAGCGGTCGAAGCGGCCGCCGCCTCGATGGGCGGCGGCCCAGGAGCCGTCCACCACCGCCTGGGCCTCCAGCGCCCGGCGCAGCCGCCCGCCGCGCAGATCGCCGGCGATGGCCACCCCCATGGGCAGGAAACGGGCGTTGACGAGGGCCGCGCCCGTGACGGCCGCGGCCACGCCACCGCCCGTACCGAGCGCCGACACGAGGGCGAACTGCGCGGAACCGGAGAAGACGGCCAGGGAGCAGAGGACGGAGCCGGCCGCGGCCCACCCCTGCGACTGGGTGATCGCCCCGAAGCTCACGGCGAGCAGGAACGCCGCTGCCGCGAGCCCGCCGCCGACGCGGAGCCCGGCGAGGAAGCGTTGTCGGGGCGTTGCGCCCTCGTCGATCTCATCGAGCGGGAGTGCGGTGACCATGATCCAAACCTAACAGGCGAAACGTCTGATGGTCATTAGATGGCGTCATGTGTGCGCCACGGCACGCTCGTCGGGAGGGCGCGGGCAGGAGGGCCGCGGCAGGAGAGGCGCGGCAGGAGGGGCGCGGCACGAGGGCGCATAGGATGGCGCAGGTGACCGGAACCGGATCGACCGCCCCCGCGCGGCCACGGGTGGGGGTGTCGCTCATCGGTGGCCACCCCGTGCTGGACTTCGTCAACACCGTCGCGTGGCGCACGGATGACGCTCGTCGCGCCGCCCGGGTGGACGGTGTCGCGGCATGGCTCGACTGGGCCGCCGCGGCCGGGCTGTTCACCGCTTACGAGGCCGCGGAGCTCCTCGCCGGCGCGCCGGGGGACGACACGCGCGCCGCCCGGTCCGCGATCGCCGCCCTGGAGGCCCTGCGGGGCGCCCTGGGCGCGGTGCTGGACGCGATGGTCGACGACACTCCCGCGCCGGTCGAGCAGTGGGAGGTCCTGCGCCGATCGATCGTCGCGGCCCGTGAGGAAGCCGTACTGCCCCCGGCGCTGCCGCTGCGGTGGCGGGTCCGCCCCGCCGGGTTCGCCGACCTCGCCCATGCCCTGGCCCTGAGCGCCGACGAACTCCTCGCGAGCCCGTCGGTCCAGCGCGTCCGCCGCTGCCAGGGCCCGGGGTGCGGCTGGTTCTTCCTCGACCGCAGCCGCAGCGGTACGCGCCGCTGGTGCAGCTCCGGCGACTGCGGCAACCGCGACCGCGCGCGCCGTCACTACCACCGTCACCACGGCTGAGCCGCCCGAGTTCCCCGAACTGCCGGGGCCGCCAGCGCGGACCTGCCGGCCGGCCCCGTACGGCACGGCTCAAGCGACCGTGTGGACGCGGGCGGTGGCGACCTCGCGCACGGCGTCCGCGACGGCGCGGAAGTCCTTGCGCAGGATCTTGGAGTGGTTGCTCGCGACCTTCGCGCTGACCCGGATGTTCGGGTTACGGGCGAGCACCGGGTCCAGGTTGGCGCGGATCTGTTCCATCAGCTTCGGGTCGCCGCCCAGGTTGCCGCCGGTGGCGAGCACGTACCGGGCCGGTACGGTCAGCCGGTCGAGGACCGGGCCGAGCGCGGCGGGCGCGCAGAGCTCGTTGACCTCGATGTTGATCTCGGCGTGTTGCGCGGCGCTCATGCGCGCGGCCAGACCGAGCGGGCGGGCGATCGGGAACAGCGGGCTCAGCCGGCGGAACAGCTTGCGGATCTGTGCCCGGGCGGCGTCGTCGAGCCACTCGTGCGGCAGGGCGCCGTCCACGGACACCGCCCCCACGGCGCGGTCCGGGTTCCGGGCGGCCCAGTGCATGGCGAGCATGGCGCCGTAGGACCAGCCCACCAGGATCGGCCGGTCCACGCCCCGGGCGGCCAGGACGGCGTCGAGGTCGCGGAGGCACGCCGCGAAGGAGTAGTCCGTGGCGCGCCGCGACTTGCCGCGGGCGCGCTCGTCGTAGGTGATGTGCCGGTAATCGCCGCCGAGGTCGGTGATGACACGCCGCCAGTGCGACTGGTCGGCGTAGGAGCCGTTGAGGTAGACCACGGGGCGGCCGGGGCCGCCGGTGTCGGTCACGGCCAGGGCGGTGTCATCGATCGACACCATGCCGGTCCAGGCGGTCGGGGTGCTGGTCATGAGGAGCCTTCTTCCAGGTGGATGAGGAGTGTGGGTGAGGAGCGGTGGACGGTGACGCCGCTGTGCGAGGTGTCGCCGTAGGGGGTGCGGTTCTCAGCGGCTGTGGGCGGTGATGTCGCCGTAGGCCGTCGTGGCGTGGATGGTCAGGCCGGCGGCGCCGTCGGTGTTCCTGAGCGCGTTGTGGATGCGGCCGTAGGTGGTGCCGGCGTCGAGGGAGGCGGAGACCCCGCGGGCGGCGCCGATCGAGATGTCGCCGTGCTCGGTGCGCAGGGTGACCGTGCCGTGCGCGGCCTCGGCGATGCGGAGGTCGCCCTTCTCGGTGCTGATGTGCGCGGGGCCGCCCAGGCGGCCGATCGAGACGTCCCCGGACCGGAGGGCCAGCTGGGCGCTCGCGGTCTCGTCGAGCTTGACCGTGCCCTGAGCACTCTCGAAGGTGACGTCGCCGAGCCGTCCGACGCCCCGGAGCTCGGCGAGGGCGGCCTTGGCCTCGACGCGGGAGCCGGCGGGCAGTTGGACGGTCACCTCGACGGTCCCGGAGGTGCCGAGGAGGCGGTTCTTCGCCGCCGGGGCCGCGATCCGCAGGACGCCGTCGCCGTAGGCGACCTCGATCTGCTCCGCGGCCTTCACGTCGCGGCTCCTGGAGGCGTCCGTGGGCAGGACCTCGACGGTGGTGTCGGCGCGGTCGGCGGCGATGAGCTGCACGCGTCCGGCGGGGATGTCCAGGACGACGGTGACCGGCGCGGGGGTGGGGAACTTCTGCATCGTTCTCTCCTGAGCTCGTTGTTTCCGACGAGAGAAACGCTACGTTGCCTTCACGATCTCGGCAATGCGTTCATTGCGTGAAACCAGTATTCATGCAGGTCAAGACGTTAGAAGTGTTGCAACGGGTCCGATTTCAATGCAATGACAGCGGCTCAGAGCGTTGCATTGGGTGGGAAGTGAACGCTATGACGGGACACCTGTGGTGCCGCCCCCGGCCGAGGCGACCGAAATGGATTGCTTCGCGGTCGGAGCTCACGTTGGCTGGGCGGCATGACCGAACTGCGTACCGATCGCCTCGTCCTGCGCCGATGGCGTGACAGCGACCTCGAACCATGGGCGGCGATGAACGCCGATCCCGAGGTCCGGGAGCACTTGGGAGACCTGCTGACCCGCGAACAGAGCGATGCCTCGGTGGCCCGGTTCCAGGCCGAGTTCGACGAGCGGCGCTACGGGTGGTGGGCGGTCGAGGTGCGGGCCACACGCGAGTTCATCGGCTTCGCGGGCTTGGACCCGGTGGATGACGGCATGCCGTTCACGGGAGTGGAGATCGGCTGGAGGCTCGCCCGCTCGGCCTGGGGCCAGGGCTACGCCACCGAGGCCGCGCTGACAGTCCTGGCCCACGGCTTCGACGCCCTTGAGCTGCCCGAAATCCTCGCTGTCACCACGGCCGCCAACCTCCGTTCACGGGCGGTGATGCGCCGTATCGGCATGACCCGCGACCCGGCCGACGACTTCGCCGACCCCACAGCGCCCGAGGGGCCACTGCGTCCGAGCGTGCTGTACCGCATCGGCCGTTGTGCGAGCTTGGCCAGGGTGAACTGCCGCAGAGGCCCGAAGTGGCCCTCCATCGGGTCGGCGCAGGAGGCGTAGCGCCGGGGCGAGGCGCGGAGCGACCGGCTGCTCACGCTGTCCCCGGCCGACTGCTGGCGGCGTTCGAGGGGCGGGAGCGCTGGATGGGGTCGCTGTTGCTGCGTCAGGCGACAAGCGGCCGCACGCGTGGGCGATCTACGCGGTGTGCCGGTGGGCGGTATCGGCTAGAGGACAGCGGTGCCCCGCGGGGCCGTGCCATCAGAAGTGACGGTACTGGGCGTAGGGGTGGGGGTGCCGTCTGGCTCAATGCCGTGTGGCCACAGCCGTACCCATAACGGCTCGAACCGGTGGAGGTGGTGGCGAGCTTGTCCGGTTGGCAGCATTCAGCAGCCTGCAGGGCCAGAGCCGCAGCCTGCTCGTAGTCGCCCTCGTCGACGGCGATACGTGCAAGGTCGGCCAGTGCCCTGCATGTCAGGTGATTCGCCGGTCGGACGGCGTCCACGTCCCGCCACTCGTCATCGAGCGGCTCCGTCGCGGATTCGGTGACGCTCTCGGGCAACGGTAGTTGGCGGGCACGCGCGGCCAGGAGGCGGGCATAGCGTAAACGCCACCGTGAGGAGGCCGCCCAGGCCAGCGCATCGATGTCGTTCGGTCGCGACAGGTGGTGCAAAGCCGCCTCCCAGAACGAGGCCGGTGGACAGACAGCGCGGCGCGTGCGACGGCCGTGCTGCTCCATGTAGTCGGCCAGCCGAAAGAAGTGGTCCGCAGAGCGGGACCGCGGCGTGCGGCGACTCTGCTGCGGCAGTGCGGCATCACCGTGCACGGGGCGTGCGGTGTAGTCGAGGGCTTGCTCGAACCAGTCCTCTTCCATGGACTGGAACACCGATGGAGGAAGGTAGCCGACGGCCGCCTCTTCGAGGAACGCTGCGGGAAGGTCTACTCCACATCCCAGGCGGCGGGCGTCCATCGCGGCGTTGAGGATCGCTCTGGCGCCTGGGCCGGCATACCTGTGCCGGTCCAGCAGGGCGGGAACGCCGGCCAGAAACTGGGTGATACGGCGGTCGGCTGCTCCTGCCAGCGCATGGGTGCGAATCGTGATGCCGCCCGGTCGGTAGCGAGGTCAGCTCAGCCCAGTGCACAGGCCAGAGGGTGCCCACGATCAGGATCGGGGCACGGTCGTCGTCGATGAGTAAAGTTCGAAGCGCCGCGGCAATCCGCTCTCCGACCTGGGGCGCCGCCAGGTAGTGCTGTGCTTCGTTCAGCCAAACTACGGTTTTCGGCCCGACCATGGCCAATCCGGCCAAGGCCGCCTCCGCGCGGGTGGGGTCCAGAGGGTGCCACAGCCGCCAGTCGTCAGCCGCCAGGTGTTGGATCGCCTCCCAACATGCACGGGTCTTGCCAGTGGAGGATTCGCCGACCAGCACACACATCCGGCTTTTGCCGCCTCGCGCGGCATCCACGATGTCCCGCAGTTGGGCATCGTGCTCTCGTGGCACGTATGCAGGTAGCGCATCGCTCCGGGTGGCGACGTGGATAGCGTGATGCACCTCCAGGTCGAGCGGGTGGCACTCGCTGATGAGGCGAGTGGA
This sequence comes from Streptomyces sp. URMC 123, assembly GCF_051386515.1. Classification (NCBI taxonomy): domain Bacteria; kingdom Bacillati; phylum Actinomycetota; class Actinomycetes; order Kitasatosporales; family Streptomycetaceae; genus Streptomyces; species Streptomyces sp. URMC 123. The sequence continues at coordinate 12,627 of NZ_JBPQTV010000076.1, forward strand.
CAGCGCCTTCCTGTCCGTGTCCTCGGCTGGCTGGGAGGAGCCGAAGACGTAAATATGCGTGACGGCGTTGCGGTCGCCGGTGACGACGGCCCCGATGTCTCCACCTGCGGCGACCGAGTCCTTACTCGCCTGTACGCGGCCGCCCGTGGGCATGGAGGTGCCGTCGCCGCCCTGCGAGCCATGACCTCGGCGGTCCCAAACAGGCGTCACGTGCGGTTCTTGTCTCCCGCTATGACCTCACCGATGCTTCCCGCGGCAGCTGTACTGCCTGCTCCTGAGGCGTGCACATTGCCAGTCGCGGGTCGGCTGTTGTCGGATGCCGCTACACGCTGAGCGGCCTCGTTGCGATGCCCGACAATGACGCGCCCAACATGCCCGCCTGACGCCACGGCACTGTCATGGGTTACTCGGATGACGCTCGGCTCCTCAGCGGGGGGAGTCCTCCCCCAGAGCATGGGAACGGGCCCCAAGCGCCGTGGGCGGCTGCGGAACTTCGCGTGCGTCTGCCCGCCACAGCAGACCAAGCTGCTCATCTACCTCAAGGCTGACCCAAAGACCTCGTCCCGGCTTCACTCGGGACGTGACGGGGCTCGGCCACCACGGGACGGGCGACCTGAAGGTGCAGCTGCGCACGGATCGAGATCTGGAGCGGGCCCAGGACCTGTTCCGACTGGCGTCAGGGCCGGCGGTGGACCTCCATGCTCTGGTGGATCCCCGGTTTCGCCTACCGGGGATCCACTGCTACGCGAGGGCAGGAAGCGTCACCAGGCTCTGCCACGCTCACCAGTCGGGTGGCTTCGCCGCGCCCATGGCGCGGGTGACGGTGACCTCGATAACCACGCGATCGGGGTGGGGCGGGGCGTTTTGTAGCGCTGGGCGTAGCGCCGCTCGGCATCGGCCACCGATGCAGGGTCTTCTTGCTTCCGGCGCTGCTGATGACGCGGGCAATCCGGGTCTCGGGGTCGGTCTGGGCGGCACCGATGACTACCCAGCGCGAGTGCACGGGACTACACGTAGCGGAGAGCGCGCCTACGCTTTTCCGGTACGTTCATGTCGGCTTGCACCCCGGCACCTTTGCCCGGGGTGAGGTCCCAGCCTCGGAGCTTTTCGGCGACCTCGGCCAGCTTCTTGTCCTCAGGGCCAACGTTGATGGAGAAGAGCGCCTCGTCCGGCACCCGGTCGACGCCGCCCCAGGCGACGACGCCTTCACAGTCGGCGAGGATATCGCCGAGGAGAAGCTTCTCCGCGGGGAAGAAGCCACCGCGCTGACCGGGCGGATAGTGGTGGGGCCGGATCTTCACCGCTGAGCCTGAGGCAAGGTTGGACTCAGCCCGCCCGTGATGAACCTCCTCCGGTCTCAGCCAGCCGACGAGATCGCCGCGGCGTAGTGCGTCGATCTCGTAGTGGAAGCGGCGTACGACGTAGGTCAGAACGGTCTCTACGTCGCCCATACGAACCTTCACCATGAGGTCGGTGCCGTTCACAGGCCGGGTGTAGACGCTGCCACGGTCGTCAGCGACGTTCTCCATCTCCCATCCGTTCAGGGATTTCCGGCCGGCCAGAGCGTGGTTCTTTCGGTCCTGCGCTCGCTGTATGGCGGCACGGACGTCCTCCTTGGAGGGGGTGGGCTGCGCCGCGTATCCGGGCCGGGCCATCACTTGGGAGCCTAAGGCGGCGCCGACGGCTATCGCCGCGCCGCGGAACAGGGCTGTGCGGCGGGACATGTGGGCTGTCACGTGTTCTTCTCCTTCTTGTCGTTGTGTGCTTCGACGAAGCTGAAAGCGGTGAGGAAGAAGGCAGTAACTCCCAGAAGGCCCGCAGCCGGATTCACGTAACCCGGCACAGCGACGTCGTAGGTCTTGCCGTTGCCGGCAACGCATCCGAACGCCAGCGGGATATAGGACGGTTCGTAGGCAACGAGGTCTTTCCCGTCCAGCGCCTGGCGGCAGGCTTCCGCCTGGATGCTTTCGTCGAAAATAACCAGGTGCAGCAGGCCCCAGGTGTAGATGCCGACCGCACCGGTGAAGGCCAGGATGCCGGCTGTTCGCAGGCCCGCTGCCAGCCCCTGGGGCCTGCGGAATAAGCGGATGACGCCGTATATGCCGAAACACGCGGTGGTGATCAGCCCGGCAAGGACCAGAAGTAGGACGGCGGCCGGGTTGTGACCGGCGAAGGGGGCGTCTGCTGCCATGGTTCCTGCTTTGCTCACATGTTCCGGCTGATGGAGTGGTACTTCTCCAGTATGTAGTACAGCGGCATGCGCTTTTTGGCGTCGGTGAACGCAGGCTCGGCCGGGCCCTGGTAGCGACGCAAGACTTCGTAGATTTCCTGATCGGTGTAGGCCAGGGTGGGCGGACGCAGCGCAGGCGAATTGTCGTCACCGCCAGGCTTTCCGTCGATGTCCCACCGGTGGATCATGCAGACGCTGGTCAGTGCGAATTCCTCGTTGTCCCTGGCCTTCTTCCAAATGTCGTAACAATCCTGGTCACTGGCTGGATTGCGATAGGGCTGACCGGTGGCGTAGCCCTTGCTAAGGGCGTGATTCCATGCAGGGATCAGTGTGCGGGCCCGCTGCTGAGCGATACCGGTGGAAGGGTCCTGGTCGAGGAATTTGCCAGTTGTATTAAACGTGGTGATGACGGCGAGTTCGGCGGCCTCGTCCAGCGGATCGACGTGTCTCATCTCCCAATAGGCAGTTGCTTGAATCAGCGCCTTGCGCATGTTATGCCGGTTGGAAAGGTTCGTGACCAGCTCGTCGTGCTCGACGCAGACGGTGTCGAAGCACTTCCAGTGCTGGTAGGTACGGGCCCCTCCGTCGTTGGGGTAGCCAATGGACTGCATGTACTTGCCGACGTCCGTCTTCATTTCTTCGATGAGGGTCATGAGCCTGACGTCGGGCTTGACCGATCGGGGCGCGTCGAAAGACCCCTGGCCAGTGTCCCGGCCGGAGGCGATGTTGTGGTCGATGTTGATCGCCCCGTCACCGGAACCGATCGTTCGGGTGACGATCTGGTCGAACGCCCAGTCGGCCGGTAGCGGGTAGCCGAAGTTCCCAGAGAAACCGGAGGACATGTCGGATACGAACGATGCCGAGGAATGTCCGGCTTCACCGACCCGGGTGCATACGTTCCGCGGCCCGTACACACCGATCTTGAACCGGTCGCCGTCGTCAGCGATCGCATCCTGGATGCCTTTGAAGTGAGGAAGCACGTTGTTGGTGACCTGGTCGTCGAGGGCATCGAAGTCGACGGCGAAGTATATTCGGGTGCCGGCCTTGAATCCGTGGTCGAGTGCCGCGTTGATCGCAGCCTGAGCGGCGGCACGTCCGAGCGGGTAGCTGAAATCGTCAGCACCTCGCCCATAGGTCTGGTAAATCGGGTAACAGCGCAGTCCGTTATCCGCGATTGCCTTCAGCTCGCCCGGCTGGATCGCTTTCTCCTTGGTGCTGCCGCTCGGAGTTGGGTCGGGGTTGGTCAGGTAACGGCCGACATACGTAATACCGTTGGCCTTGAGCGTCTGGGCACGCGCTGCGGTGATCTGAGTGACACCGTCGCAGGCTGCGCCCTTGCGGTTCTGGTCGCCGTAGGAGACCAGGAGGGAGGCCCAGGTGGAGTAGTCTCCCTTTCCAGTGACAGGTAGCTTGACAAAGGACTGAAAGTCGCTGACCGCAGAGGCCAGTGCGGAGGTGAAGCTACTGGCGAAGGAGGCCGGCCGCCGGTTGAGAACCATGGCCGCGGAGAACAGTTGCACCCACACCCCGGAGGCGCCGGTGGATAGTGTGTGCTCCTTCAGACCAGCCTGCGTACCGGGCCCAAAGACCCCGTTGGCAACGCCGTCGGCCATGCCCAGCTCGTACTGGATCGCGAACAGCATGGACTTTGCCACATCCCGCGAGTGGTGCCCGTCGCAAGGGATAACGTAGTAGTCCTTGCGTAAAATGTACTTGCTGTTCAGCCACTGCTGAATCGATCGGATGGTGTCCGATCCGCCGCCGACGGTGACGTAGGCGTCCATGTTGAACAGGCCCTTCGCCGTCTTTGGCCACAGGGCACTTCCAGGATATACGCCATCGACGCCCATATTCTGGTGCAGCTTCGCGACAGATGCCTTGACACGGGCGTTGTAAGTGCCGTCGATCTCGCCGCCGTCATACCCCTTGCAGTACAAGGCAGCCTGGATTACACGGCAGAGGTTGGCCGAGGGGATCGTCGTGTCATCCAGTTTGCCATACTTCTCGCCGATCGTTCCCAGGGTCGTCGGACCGAAGGAGTTCGACAGCGCGGAGATTCCCAACTCATACTGAAGCGCCCGAGTGAGAGCGTGCATGACAGTCCAAGAGGTCTGCCCGTTCTCGTCCAGCTTGGATATCCCTAGCGTCGCACCATTATTGTACGTCGCGTTCACAAATCTCTGTGCGCGGCGCACCATTTCGTCAGCCATGCGGACCTCCTGCCGTCGGAAGCGGAATGAGGACAATCTCCTGCCGAGGCTGTCCCGATGAAGGCAAGTTGCTAAAAGTCGGACACGCCGCCCCTGCGGAGATTAGGGCAGGCGCGCCAGAATAGCGCCGTACGTCGCAATCAGATATATGGCTGTGATTGCGGAAGGGGGCGGTAACCTCCGCCTCTCAGACCACAATGTGGGCAACGCGAGTCGGCCGTCCACGCCGCGGGGTTAGGCCGAGTATGTTCGTTTACAAGCGTCACAGCGGTTAGACCCTGATCTGCAGACCAAGCTGCTCGCGCCCCTGGGTACAACTGCGCGTCCGCCACCAGCCGAAGTCAGTCACGGCGCCGGCTCCGCGCGCTCAACGAGCCGTTTTCCCAATCACTGCGGCGGCAGACTGGAAAGCTGCCCACGGCGCAGACGTGACCGACCGGTGCGCCACAGCCGCCACAGCAATAGCCGCGACAGCAATCCGCATGCGGTCGATCGGGAACGCATGGGTAGCTCCGCCAGTGTTCAACCCGTCCTGCTGACGATCTGCAGGCGCTTTGCCCAGTGGAGCCGAAACCAGACGTGGTCCCGGCTCCACTGCGTCATTCTCGACGGGCTCGGCGACCGTGATGAGCCTGTGGGCGGTTTCTGTAGTCTCGCAGAATCACACCGACCGATTTACAGCTCTGTGGTGATTTTTAGGGGCTCGGCTGTTGGTCCACCAGTCGGGTCAGCTACCCCGCTCCTCCTTGACATTCTTTTTAATGGTGATCCGTGGTTGTTCAGGCGCCGACTTCCCCGGGTCCCGGGCAGTGAGTTCCACCGGCCACTTCGTACCGGGATACAGGCCAACGGTTTCTGTGTCGACCCGAAGGGTGACGTCGAACCCGTTCGAACCTGTGATACGCACCTCGACTTGGTAAAAAGCTCGGCGCGCACCCCTATTGGTGATTATCACCGGGACAGACAGTGAGGACTCACCATTGGCCCTTGGGCGATAGACAGTCACATCGCCATCACTAAGTGCTGGCTGACCAAAATCCTCACTACCCTTTACACGCCCGGGGACCGGAGTCTTGGTGATGAGATCTCCGGCGGGAGCAGCTGCAGCACGTTCGCGGGCCTCGCGCTCACTCACGTCATGTGATGCCGGTCCGGACGGAACCGAAGGAGCCGATGACCCGACGCTCTTGGGTGCAGAGTCGTCGTGAGATGGCTCGGGCGAAGACTTTGGAGGCGCGGGCGATGTGCTTGGCAAAGCAGCACTACCGCCTGCCTCAGTACCATTCGGCGCCATACCAACTACAACAGCTATCACAGCGCCGATAACCATGAGCCCGGCTAATGCGAGGAAGGCATTCCGCACCGCCGGGCGCTGGCGCAGAGCAGTCTGCTCAGTTGCAGAGGAACGCATACTCGGTGCTGTAGTTGATCCAGGGGCGTCCGCTGGAATCTGCCATCGTAGCGGTCACCTTGGCGCAGACAGGGTGAGCGGTATAGACGGGGCCGGCATACTGACTGAAAGTCCCCGGGTCGTCATCACACTTGGAGGAGTCGCCGGTGACCCCATTGCACACCTTTATATTCATCTTCCGCGGACCCCCTGCATTGTTGTCGAGGATCGCACAGCCGTTGTCATTTCCCCCCTTGGTGTAGGCGAAGAGGGTGGCAAAGCGCATCCTCGGGTCAGTTCCATCCGGCAGCGGCTTGGCCATGCTCAGCTCATAGCCTGCGCCGCAAACCGTCGCTGCCTGAGCTACCGCTTGCGGGTTGGCTTTGGCGTACTGGCGCGTCTGCGCATCAGCCTTAGCTGCGACGCGCACGCCCGCGGGGACGGGGCCTTCTTGCGCAGAAGCCTGCGGTACCACGAGGGCTGACGCCGCAACGGTTGCAGCGATCAAGGAGGTGCGTAAGGCGTATCTAGAGGTGACCGGCATAGAGGTTCCCCTCCCGGAGTTGCGTGCGAATGATGAGAACGCGAGGAAGGCCGAGCCTCAAAATCCCCCAGGCCACACAGGCCCCTCGCGTCAGGCACCACGCAACCTAGGCGAAAAGGAGTGGCGTGGGAAGGTCCAGATCAATCCAGAGGATCAAAGACGTAGAAAGCGTTACGTACAGCTACAACGCGGAGGTCATTAAGGCCGCCATGGTATACCATGCCCGTTTTGTCGACTTGCTGATCCGCGTCGAGGGGAGTGCCGCCGATTCGGCCATTCACCGGACGGCGTGCAGGCCGGGGCTACGGAGGCCCCGGCGGCCGTGGCTCACACGCCGCATATCTCCTGGGCAGCGAAAGCTGTTGGGAGGCCGGCGATTGGAGAAGTCGTAACGGGATCGATTTCCGGCCGCAGCCTAACGAAGTTGAAACGCTCCGGGCCGGCGGCAGGTGCTGACTGTCACTACGCACTGTCACGCTGTGGTGTTACTCACAGCGGGGCTTGCCATGGCCGAGCGGACGACCACCAGCAAGCGCCGGCATTCGGAGGCTGCTTCTTGTAGTTGTCTGTGCCCGTTGGCCCGGGTGCGGCGACTCTTGCCGAGAGTCTGTTTCCGGATGAACGGCGGGAGTTGATCCGGCGCGTAGTGACGCAACCGAGGTCGGACGCCCTTGGGTGGTGGTCATGACAGGCCGATGACCGTGGAAGTTGGAGGCGATCGTCGTCGTCCCGCCACCGCGGGCTGACCTCAGCCGAGCCAAGATGCCGACGGGCAGGCTCTCATCGAGTCTCGGCCGACGGAACCCACTGCTCGCGCGCTGAGGCTCGCAGGCGGGTGCGGGGCTGCTGGAGCTGTTCGTGTCGTTTTCCGCTGCCCGCATACCGGCCTCACTGGCGGACCTGGCGGTTCCGCTCGCCGACCTGGCCCCCTACCACGGCAACCCGCGAACTGGTGACGTCGCGGCGATCTCGAAGTCACTGGCCACGCACGGTCAGTACCGGCCGCTTGTAGCTCGTTCTGTCGAGAGTGTGGTGGCTTCGTGGGAACCGGTAGGTATGTCGTCTCGTCTTGCACGTGGTGAACCCGGGCGAAGCGCTCTATGGGTACGGGTGCCGGGCCCTGGGGTGCGTTGGCGCCCGAGGGCTTCTAGCGGGCTGCGCGGCAATTTGAGGAGGCATCGGTGGCGGGCGAGTCCCCCGACATGTTGGAGCAGTGGAGCGGCCTGCGGTCGGCTTCGGGCGCGGGTAGCGGTGCTGGTCGGCCTGCCGCCCGGGCTGGTGAAGGCGTTGCCGGCGGCAGGGACAGTGGTTCTGGTGCCGTCGCCGCTGACGGCGGTCGGGACGAGGGGCAACCGTCCGGTGCCGCGGCCGAAGATGATGAGACCGACGCTGCCGGTTCGGCAACCGGGGGTTCCGGCGCGGCCCGACAGGCCGCGGACGGCCACGGTCCGGATTCGGGGCTGGCTGTGTGTGACGGCGCGCCCGCTGCCGCTGGCAAGGCCGGCAGGGCGCCTGCGTCCGCGTCGGCGAAGGCCGGTGACGGTGAGGGCGCCCGGGGGTCGGTCGAGGCCGACGGGGCCGGTGACGACGAGGCTGGTCAGGCGGCCGCGGCGGCCGGTGCTGAGAAGGCCGGTGCGGCCGGTGACGGTAAGGGTGAGCAGGCTCCCGCGAAGAGCAGCGTCTCTGGCGACGGCAAGGGCGACCAGGCGACCGCGGTGTTTGGTGCTGTGAAGACGGGCGCGGCGCGCGACGGCAGGGCCGGCCAGGACACCGCCAAGCCCGGCGCCGCCGGCAGCGACAAGGGCCCCGAGGGCGAGGCCAAGTCCGGGCCCAAGGCTGCCTCCTGGGGAGCCGGTGCAGACGGTGACGGCAAGCCCAAGGAGGCCGCCCCGCTGAAGGCCGCCGTCGCGGCCTCGGTGGCCGAGGACGACAGCGACGACGATGGCAAGGTGGGCTCGGCCGACCAGGCTACCCAGCTGATTGAGGCCCCCAAGCAGGAGGCGGCCGGCTCCGCCGACCAGCCCACCGAGCCAACCAAGGCTTCCGCGAAGCCGAACTGCGAGTCAGAGTCCGAACACACCAGCAAGTTCGTCGCGCTGAAGAAGGACGACGCCCCGGCGCCGAAGCGGCTCAAGGCCGCCAAGCCGGAGGCCGAGCCCAAGGCGGCACCGCCGGCTCCTGCGAAGCCGGCGGCAGCTCCTCCGGCCGGGTCTCCGGACGAGCCTTCGGACGAGTCTTCGGGGGAGTCCCAGGCTCCGCTCGAGCTGCTCGCCCAGCTGACGAACACTCCGCCCCCGCCGGAGACCCCAACGCGCACGGCGGTGCGCCGGGTGAAGATCTGGACGCCGCTGGTGGTGCTCCTCGGGATACTTTTCGTGGTCGTGCAAGTGATGCGCCCGCTGCCTGCCCCGAAACTGACGATCGCCGGCAAGTCGTCCTCCGTCTTCGAGGGCACGGCGCCGTCGCTGCCCTGGCCCACTGAGGGCCAGGCGATCGTGGACGTCGCCGGACTCGGCCGGGTCGGCTCGTACGGTGAGATGGAGCCGCTGCCCATCGGCAGTGTGGCCAAGGTGATGACGACGTACATCATCCTGCGCGACCACCCGCTGAAGAAGGGTGAGGACGGGCCGCAGATCGACGTCGACCAGAAGGCCGAGGACGACTTCACCAACGGTGTCAGGGAGAAGGAGTCGGTCGTCGAGGTCCGCAAGGGGCAGAAGATCTCCGCAAAGGAGGCTGTCGAGGCCGTCATGCTGCCGTCCGCGAACAACGTCGCGCGGCTGCTGGCCCGCTGGGACGGGGGCACTGAGGAGGCGTTCGTCAAGAAGATGAACGACACCGCCAGGGAGCTCGGCATGACGAACACCACCTACACCGACGCGAGCGGCCTCCTGGAGAGCACTGTCAGTACGGCCGAGGACCAGGTGAAGCTGGGCAAGAAGGCCATGCAGGACCCGGTCTTCCGGGAGATCTCCAGGGCGACCGAGTACGACTCCACAACCGCCTCTGGAACGGGCAGCGGCGTCGAGTACCAGAAGAAGCAACGCAACTTCAACAAGCTCGTCCCCATGTACGGCGTCGTCGGTATCAAGACCGGTTCCACGACCAAGGCCGGTGGCAACCTGCTCTTCGCCGCGGAGAAGAAAATCGGCGGCTCCACGCAGCTGATCATCGGCGCGGTCTTCGGGCAGCACAAGACCCCGATCATCGACACCGCCACCGACTACAGCAAGCAGCTCGTCCTGGCCGTGGGCAAAGCGCTGACCACCAGCACCGTCGTGAAGAAGGGCGAGGTCGTCGGCCACGTCGACGACGGCCTGGGCGGTAAGACCCCGGTCACGGCAACCAAGGATCTGACGGCGGTCGGCTGGCCTGGTCTCAAGGTCGACCTGAAGCTCACCGCCGGGGGCAAGCCCCTCCCGTACACGGCGAAGGCCGGTACGCAGGTCGGCGAGCTGACCGTGGGCGACGGCATGGGTGAGGTAAAGGTGCCCGTGGCGCTGCAAAAAGACCTCGCCGAGCCGTCGTTCGGCACGAAGCTGACACGAATATCCTGACCGGTAGACATGGCAGGGCCCCGGTACGCACTGGCGCGCACCGGGGCCCAGTTGTGTCGCAAAAGTGGCCGCTGGTGGGGATTTCCGCAGGGGGCCGGGCAGCCCGGACGGCGGGGCCGGTGCCGGAGCACCGGGTGCCGGACCGTGGGTCGCGCCGTGCCACTACTCTCGAGGCGAAAGGGCCGGGCGCTGATCGACCGAGAGCTTCGTGATACCGATTCTCCCCAGCGCCCCGGCCCTTCTCGCGCGTGCCGCAGCCGCTTCTCCGGAGGGCCGGTCGCTCAGAGCCAGTCGCGGCGCTTGAAGATGAGGTAGAGACCGCCGCAGACCATGGCCATCAGGCCGATGGCGAAGGGGTAGCCGAACGTCCAGTGCAGCTCCGGCATGTGGTCGAAGTTCATGCCGTAGATCGTGCCGACCAGCGTCGGGGCGAAGAGGATCGCCGCCCAGGCGGAGATCTTCTTGATCTCCTCGTTCTGCTCGAAACCCGCCTCCGCCAGCGCCCGCATCTCCGCGTTCTGCTGCTGGCTCACCAGCGTCGCGTTCACCGTGAGGATGTCGGCGAGGGCCTGGCGGAAGCCGTCGACGCGCTCGCTGGTGTGGGTGACGTGGTCCGCGACGTCCCGCAGATAGCGCTGGAGCTCCTCGTCCGTGCCGTACTTCGCGAAGCCCGCCATCAGGCCGTTGAGCATGCCCACCAGGGGGCGGGTGGCGCGCTGGAACTCGACCATCTCCCGGGCGAGTTCGTAGATGCGCCGCGACACCTCCGGATCGCCGAGGAAGACCTCCGTCTCGATCTCGTCGACGTCGATCTGGACGCCCGCCACGACGGGGGCGTAACCGTCGACCACCGCGTCGAGGATGGCGTACAGCACCGCCTCCGGGCCCAGCGCCAGGAGGTCCGGGGCGTTCTCCATACGGCGGCGCACGGCCGACAGG
>NZ_JBPQTV010000077.1:0-23442 GCF_051386515.1 Streptomyces sp. URMC 123
GGGAGATGCGGGGCAGGGGCCAGCGGGGTAGACACGGAAGAGTGCAGACGTTCCTCCCGTATCCGTCCTTCACTGCGTGCGCCCGCGTCATGGACCAGCGCCGCCTGGGCAAACAGCGGGTCGAGGCGCTCCAGGTGCTGCGCGGGCTGACCGTGCCCGGGTACGGGTGGCGCCGGCACCCCGCGGTGCGCATGTGGATCGGCTACGAGGAGGCCCTCGTCCGGTACGGCCTGGAGGTCTGCGCCGTGTGGACGGCGAAGGGCCACCGCGACACCTGTGCCGCTTCCCTGCTCGACGGCTTCCGCGCGCTGAGCCCCGGCGCGCCCGTCCGCACGCAGGAGGAGCTGACCCTCGTGAAGGCGCTCCCGCCCTGGCTCGGCGACCCCGACTTCCATCGCAGCCACCAGTCGGCGCTCGTCCGCAAGGACACCGACTTCTACCGGGCGGTCTTCCCCGACGTCCCCGCCGATCTCGACTACGTATGGCCGGCCTCCGACCGCGATCCGGAGGCGCGCCCGCCACGGGGCGGGGGCAGCTGAGCGGGGCGGCCCGCGGGAAGTCCGTGAGGGGGATCACTGCGCTGCTCCCGGGAGTTGGGACAGGATCGGCAGATCCAACGGTTATCAGTCGCGCTCCGGAGGCCCCACAGTGACCGCTCACGCCACCGCGCTGCGGCTGGACTTCCACGGGACCCGGCTCGACCTGGAGGTGGGGCCCGGAGCCGACATCGACGGCGCGCTCGCCTTCCTCGCGACGCATCTGACGGCGGAGGAGGCCGGCCGGGAGGAGGCGGGGTCCGGCGCGACCGGGTCCGAGGAGGCCGGGTCCGAGGAAGCCGGGTCCGGCGGGACCGGCCGCGAGCCGGTCGCCACCCTGCGCGTCCACGCCTTCGACCCCGAGCGCCTCGCGCCTCCGACGGGGGCCGCGTGGGAGGACGTCCACCTCCGCAGGAGCGCCAGCGCGTTCTTCACCGTCCCGGCGCGCCGGGCCCTCGTGGACGGCCGTGAGTACCTGGAGTGCGCCAGGACGGGCAGCCGCTTCGTCATCGATCGCGCCGCCCGCGCGATCGATGTGATGCTCGGGGCGGGTGGGCACATGGACCTCGTCGAGCTGGTGCGCGATCTGGTGCTGAGGCACCAGGAGAACACCGGCGTCGTGGTGCTGCACGCCACCGCCGCCTATCGGGACGGCGAGGCCGTACTGATCACCGGGGCGAAGGGGGCCGGCAAGAGCACCGTGCTCCTCGAACTGGTGGAGAACTTCGGGTATCAGGTGCTCAGCGGCGACAAGACCGTACTGCACGAACTGCCGGACGGCTCGGTCGTCGCGGCCGGCTGGCCCGACTACCCGCACCTCGGCTACGGCACCGTCGTCAAGTACCCGGGGCTGAAGGAGATCGCCGGCATCGGGGACGACTACGTACCGGCCGACGGCCACGCGTTCTCGCCGGTGGGGAAGTTCGCGGTGGACCCGCTGCCGTTCCGGGACCGCTTCCCGAGCGCGCCGGTGGGGGTGCGGGCGCCCGTCGCGGCGATCCTGCACCCGGCGATCGGCCCCGGCGAGCGCACGGTCGTCGAGCCGCTGACCGGCGGCCGCCGGGAGCACGCCGAGCTCCTGCGGGCGAACAGGGAGTCGGTGTTCGACGGCGCCGACGCCGGCTGGCACCACTACCTCGACGACGCCCGCGCCGCCCACACCGAGCGGTGCGCCCGCGTCATCGACGCCCTGGCCGGGACCCCCGCCTGGACCGTGACCGGCCCGGGCGACCTGACGGCCGAGAACGCACCCTGGTCAACATTTCCCTCGGCATCGCCCTCGGCACCCGCTTCGGCGTGAAGATCATCCGCTGACCCGCCGTGACGGCGGTCCGGTCATGTCAGGGGAAGGGGTAGTTGTTCGGGTGGCCGGTGGGGCGGGTGGGCGCGGATGTAGTCCTGCCAGGCCGGCAGCCCGTTCCGGGCGGCGCGGGCGTGGATGTGGGCGGTGACGCGGCGGACGTAGCCGTCGGGCATGCCGCGACGGGTTCCGTAGCCGGCCACCAGCCGCTGGTACAGGTGGTGGGGAAGGGCCTCGGCGGCCTGGGCGAAGAACCAGGGCCGGATGGCCGGGCTGATGCGCATGATGTCCGGCCACACGGTGACCGCCCCGGCCTCCGCGCAGGCGTCCACCAGCGCGTCCAGGTCGGCGGGGCGGTCGCCGATGTACGGGATGATCGGGGCCAGGAGCACGCCCGCCGGAATGCCGGCGCGGGCGAGCGTGTGCACCAGTTCCAGGCGGGCGCGGGGCGGGGCGGCGGCCGGCTCGAAGGCCCGGCGCACCCGGTCGTCCAGCGAGCCGAGCGAGGTCATCACCAGGATCGGAGCGCGCTCGGCCGCCTCGGCGAACAGGTCGAGGTCGCGGGCGAGCAAGGGGCTCTTGGTCGCGGTGGTGAAGCTGATCCGGTGAGCGGCCAGCGTACGCAGGATGCCGGGCATCAGCCGGTAACGGCCCTCGGCGCGCTGGTAGCAGTCGGTGGCGACGCCCATCATCACCCAGTCACCGCGGGCCCGGCCGCCTCGCAGCTCGCTCTCCAGAACGGCTGCCGCGTTGGTCTTGACGACGATCTGGCTGCTGAACCCGGTGGTGACGCCCAAACCGAGGTGGTCGTGGCCGTCGCGGGCCAGACAGTAGGTGCAGGCGTGCGAGCAGCCGCGGTACGGGTTGAACGTCCAGGCCACACCGCCCCGGGGCGCGCCGCGCATGCGGTTGAGCATCGACCGGGCGGTGATCTCGTGGAAGGTGATGTCGCGGAAGTCGGCGGACACGCCAAGGGCGTCGGCGGCCAGGTGATCCCAGCGCATCACCACTCCGGCGGAGGTTCGGGGAAGTCACGCATGCCTCATGATGCCCATCCTTTTAGGACCTTCTTTGTCCTAAAGCATCCCTATCGTGAAAGGCGTCGCAGGCCGCCCGCGTCACGCCGCCGGTCAGGCAAGGCGGCACCTCAGGGCACCGGCTCATCCGGTCCCGTCGTCTCGGGCCCCCGGCCGAACCGCCTCCTCGAAAGAAGACGATGACCAGCACCAGCACGACCACCGGCACCACCGCGACCGCGACCGCGGAGATCGTCATCGAGGGCGCGCGCGAGCACAACCTGTGTGACGTTTCGGTGCGCATCCCGAAGAACCGGATCACCGTGTTCACCGGGGTGTCGGGATCGGGCAAGTCCTCGCTGGTGTTCGCGACCCTCGCCGTCGAGGCGCAGCGGCAGCTGAACGAGACGTTCCCCACCTTCGTACGCAACCGGCTGCCGCGTCACCAACGGCCGGACGCGGATGTGATCGACCATCTGTCGACCGCGGTGATCGTGGACCAGAAGCCGATCGGGGCCAACGCCCGTTCCACCGTGGGCACCGCCACCGACATCGCGCCCATCATCCGGCTGCTGTTCTCCCGCTGCGGAGAGCCCTCGGCGGGCATGGCCACGATGTACTCGTTCAACACGCCCGAGGGGGCCTGCCCGACCTGTGCCGGGCTCGGCCGCACCGTCCAGCCCGACCTGGACCGCTTCTTCGACACCTCCCGGTCGCTGCACGGCGGAGCGCTGCTGTTCCCGATGTTCAACGTGGGCGGCGTGCAGTGGAACCTGTTCACCCGCACCGGCCGCTTCGACCTCGACAAACCGCTGAAGGACTTCAGCACTGGCGAGTGGGAGCGGCTGCTGCACGGCGAGCCGGGCTCGACGGCGGCCGGCGACGAAGGGCTCATCCGGCGCTTCGAGCGGCTCTACCTCGGACGGGACATCTCCGGCCTGTCGGCCCGTACCCGCAGGGCGGTGGAGGAGTTCACCATCCAGGGCGTCTGCTCCACCTGCCACGGTGCACGGCTGAACCAGGCCGCGCTGAAGACCGAGGTGGGCGGGCGGACCATCACCGATCACATGGCCATGGAGGTCACCGAGCTGATCGACGTGCTCGGCGAGGTCGACCACCCCCTGGGCACCCCGCTGGCCCGGCAGGCGATCGCCGGGCTGCGCCGCCTGGCCGACATCGGCCTGGGCTACCTCAGCCTCGGCCGGGAAACCTCCACCCTCTCCGGCGGGGAGAGCCAGCGCCTGAAGATGGTCCGCTTCCTCGGCTCCAGCCTGACCGGCATGACGTACATCTTCGACGAGCCCTCCACCGGGCTGCACCCCCGCGACGTCGGCCGCATGAACACCCTGCTGCGCCGGCTGCGCGACCGCGGCAACACCGTCCTGGTGGTCGAACACGACCGCGACGTCATCGCCGCCGCCGACCACGTCATCGACCTCGGCCCCGGCGCCGGCATTCACGGCGGACAGGTCGTCTACCAGGGCACCCCCGACGGACTGCGCCACGCCGACACCACCACAGGCCGCGCCCTGCGCCGCCGCCCCGCCCTGAAGAAGTCCTTCCGCGCCCCGACCGGCCACCTGACCATCGAGAACGCGGACCTGCACAACCTGAAGAACCTCACCCTCCGGGTGCCCGCCGGTGTGCTGACGGTCTTCACCGGCGTCGCCGGCTCCGGCAAATCCACCCTCGTCACCGACGTCCTCGCCCGACAGCACCCCGAAGCGCTCCTGGTCGGCCAGGCCGGCATCGCCGCCTCCGCCCGCTCCACACCCGCCAGCCACCTCGGCGTCATGGACGCCATCCGCAAGGCCTTCGCCGACGCGGCCGGCGTGCAGCCGGGGCTGTTCAGCTTCAACTCCACCGGAGCCTGCCCCGCCTGCAACGGACGCGGCGAGATCACCGCCGACATGGCCTACATGGACCCGGTCACCACCACCTGCGAAAGCTGCGCCGGCACCCGCTACGCCCCCGAAGTCCTCCAGTACACCCTGGGCGGCAAGAACATCGTCGAGGTCCTGGCCCTGACCGCCGAGGAAGCGACGGCCTTCTTCACCGAACGCACCCTCACCCGCAAGATCGGCCTGCTGAACGAGGTGGGCCTGGGCTATCTCACCCTCGGCCAGCCCCTGTCCACCCTCTCCGGCGGCGAACGCCAGCGCCTCAAGCTCGCCGGCGAACTCCACAGGACCGGCCGGATCTACATCCTGGACGAGCCCACCACCGGCCTGCACATGTCCGACACCCAGACCCTGCTGAAGCTGCTCGACCGCTTCGTCGACGCGGGCAACACCCTCCTGGTCATCGAACACGACCTGGACGTCATCGAGCACGCCGACCACGTCATCGACCTCGGCCCCGACGGCGGACGCCACGGGGGCCGGCTCCTGTTCACCGGCACCCCCGCTCAGCTCTTGGACCACCCCGCCTCCCACACCGCCCGAGCCCTCCGCGACGACCTCAACGCCACCCGCGGCGCAGTGGGTATGTTGACATAGGTATCTGGCCATACTTACGATATCCGTATGTCCCCCACCAGCGCGTCCGAGCAGGACACCCACCGCATCGCCTCCGGGCTCGCGGCGGTTCTGCCCGCGCTGCACCGGGCGCTCGACCGTCGCCTCACTCAGGACTTTCCGCACCCGAAGCTGCCCGAAGGCCAGCTGGCGCTGCTGCGGCTTGTCGGGGAACGTGACGGCATCACCGTGCGCGAGGCCGCCGAGGCGCTGCTCATGAAACCGAACAATGTGAGCGCGCTGGTCACCCAGCTGTCAGGCCTGGGGCTGCTGGAGCGCAGGCAGGACCCCGCCGACAAGCGGGTGGCGCACCTGCACGTCACGGCCGAGGCCCGGCACCGGCTCACAGCGGTCGCGGCCCTCGTGGACGGGTACGTCACCGAGGCGCTGCACACCCTCACCGACGGGGAGCTCGACGCCCTCGGCTCCGCCCTCGGCGCCCTCCGGAGCCTGGCGCGGCACATTCACCCTGTCACCGGCTGACAGCGATCGCGCGACTGCCCACGCGCCCGTAACCGCACCCTTTTCTCTTCAAGGAAGCAAGGCACTTCCATGCCCTCCACCGTCGTGGATCACTCACCCCTGCCCGCACACTCCCCACCGGCAGCCCCGCGCGGCCGGCGAGGCAATCCCTGGCTGACGCTCATCGCGGTCGCCTTCGGCCTGTTCATGGTCGGTCTGGACGGCTCGGTCGTCTCGATCGCCAACCCCGAGATCGGCCGGGACCTGCACGCGTCCACCGCCGATCTGCAATGGGTCACCAACTCCTACCTGCTGGCCCTGGCCGCCGCGCTGATCCTCGGCGGGAAGCTGGGCGACCGCTTCGGCAGGCGCACGTACTACATGATCGGTTTGGCGGGTTTCACGGCCGCCTCCGTCGCCATCGGCCTGGCGGGCTCGATCGAGGGCGTCATCGTCTTCCGCGCTCTCCAGGGTCTCTTCGGCGCGCTGTTGATGCCGAACACCCTCGGCCTGCTGCGCGCGGTGTTCCCGCCGAAGAAGTTCGGCATGGCAGTGGGTATCTGGGCGATGGTGTCCTCGGTGTCCACGGCGCTCGGTCCCATCGTCGGCGGTCTGCTCGTCGAGCACGTCAACTGGGAGTCAGTCTTCTACATCAACGCTCCGATCGGCGTCGTCGCACTCGTTTTCAGCGCGCTGACGCTGCCGCAGAGCAAAAACGCCTCCGGCGATCAGCGCTTCGACATCCCCGGCGTCATCCTGCTCGCGGCCGGCCTGCTCGTCGTGGTCTTCGCGGTGGTCAAGGGCGAGACCCGGGGCTGGAGTTCCGGCCCGACGCTGGGCACGCTCGCCGTCGGCATCGTGATCCTGCTGGCGTTCGGCTGGTACGAGACGCGGGTCGAGCACCCTCTCCTCCCGATGCGGCTGTTCCGCAGCCCCGCGCTGACCATCGGCACGGTCATCACCGCGGTCAACTTCTTCGTCCTCCTCGGTGTGATCTTCTTCGTGATGCTGTACCTGCAGAACGTGCGCGGCTTCACTCCCGTCGAGGCCGGCGTACGCACCCTGCCGCTGAGCCTCGCCTCTGTCGTCGCCTCGCCGCTGGGCGCCAAGCTCACGGAGAGGTTCGGCGCCCGGCTGACCATGCCGCTCGGCATGGTCCTCCAGGCCGCCGCCTCCTTCGCGATGCTCGGCTGGGGCGTGCACTCCTCGTACGCCGCGATGTGGCCGCCCCTCATGGCCCTCGGGCTGGGCGTCGGCATGGTGATGGCCGCCTCCTCCGACGCGATCGTGGGCAACGCGCCTGTCAGGGACGCCGGCGTGGCGGGCGGCCTCCAGGCCACGGCACTGCAGGTCGGCGGGGCGCTCGGCACCTCCGTACTCGTCTCCCTGATCAGCAGCCGGGTCGGCTCCACCCTGACCGGGGAACTGGCCGGCGCCGGCGTGCCCGCGCCCATGGCCGAGCGGATGCACGAGGCCAAGGACGCGGTGGCGATGGGGGTCGCACCCGTCGGCGGTGACATGCCCGGGCAGCTCAAGGCCGCGGTGGTCGAGGGCAGCGGCCAGGCGTTCATCAACGGCGTCCACACCGCCACCCTCGTCACCGGCGTACTGTGCCTGGCCGGTGCCGTCCTCGCCGCGATCGGCGTACGACTCGCGACCGGGAGGACATCCTCGTGAAACCCGCGGCATCTTCCCCCCTCTTCTCCGGGCCTTTCGCCCTCGGTACGTTCTCCGTCCGCGGATCGGGCGCCCCCGCCTACCCGGGCCTGGTGGTGCCCGAGGGCGAGGTGCTCGACCTGCGCGCGGCGCTGGGCGCCCCGAACCTGACCGTGGTCGCGCTCCTGGAGCGCTGGGACACCCTGCTGCCACGCCTGCGTGATCTCGCCGCCTCCCGAACGGGGGACCGGCGACCGCTCGACGAGCTGAACGTGCACGCCCCGGTCGAGCCGCGGCAGGTCTTCCAGTCCGGCGCCAACTACCGTCAGCACGTCATCGACCTGGAGATGGCGCACCGTTCGCCCGACGACCCGCGCACGGAGAGCGAGGCGCGGGCCGAGATCGCGGAGATCATGGACCGGCGTGCCGCTGAGGACCTGCCGTACGTGTTCCTCGGACTGCCCAGCGCGATCACCGGTCCGTACGACGACGTGGTCCTGCCCGACTGGTGCGCCGAGCCGGACTGGGAACTGGAGCTGGCCGTGGTCATCGGCAGGCCGGCCCACCGGGTGTCGATCGAGGAGGCCCTGTCGTACGTGGCGGGCTACACCATCGCCAACGACCTGACCGACCGTGCCTGCGTCTTCCGCCGGGACATGCCCGCCATCGGTACCGACTGGCTGCGTTCCAAGAACGCACCCGGCTTCACCCCGCTCGGCCCCTACCTGGTCCCGGCCGAGTTCCTCGCCGACCCGGGCGACCTCCAGGTCATGCTGAAGCTGAACGGCGAGACCATGCAGGACGAGTCCACGAAGGACATGATCTTCGGTGTCGCGCGCCTGGTCTCGTACGTCTCCCGGACGGCTCGGCTCCTGCCCGGCGACCTGGTGTTGACGGGCAGCCCGGCCGGCAACGGCATGCACTGGGGCCGGCTGCTGCGGGACGGTGACGTCATGGAGGGCTCGATCACCGGGCTCGGCATCCAGCGCACG
Organism: Streptomyces sp. URMC 123; assembly: GCF_051386515.1. Classification (NCBI taxonomy): domain Bacteria; kingdom Bacillati; phylum Actinomycetota; class Actinomycetes; order Kitasatosporales; family Streptomycetaceae; genus Streptomyces; species Streptomyces sp. URMC 123. The sequence goes on from NZ_JBPQTV010000077.1 coordinate 8,479, forward strand.
CGCTGTGTCGCGGAGCAGGCATGAACCTCGGCCGTACGGGTCCGGAGGGCGCGACAGCCGAGGCTCTCGACAGCACTGAGCCGGCCTCAGGTCGCCGCCCGAGGACCCCCGCGGCCCCTCGCACGGGAGGAATCCGAACATGACCCACACCCGTACCGTCCTGGTAGTCGGCGGAGGCACCGCAGGCAGCGCACTCGCCGTCCTGCTCCGCGGAGCCGGTTTCGCCGTCGACCTTGTCGAGGCCAAGGCCGACTGGAACGCCACGACGGGCTCCGGCATCACCCTTCAGGGCAACGCCCTGCGCGTCCTGCGCGAGATCGGCGTCCTGGAGCAGGTGAGCGCCCACGGTTTCAGCAGCGACGGTGTCACCATCGTCGCCCCCGACGGCACCGAGATCGTCACGCAGGAGGACGTGCGCACGGGAGGCGACGACCTTCCGGCCATCGTCGGCATGCAGCGTCCCGCGTTGCAGAGGGTCCTCATCGAGGCCGTACGGGCATCGGGCACCCGGGTCCGGCTCGGCTGCGCCATCGACACGCTGACGCAGGACGCCGCGGGTGTCGACGTCTCTCTCACGGACGGCACGTCCAGCCGGTACGACCTGGTGGTGGCCGCCGACGGTCTGAACTCCCGCACGCGTCAGCTCATCGGTGTCACCGACAAGCCGGCCCCGACCGGCATGGCGATCTGGCGCGTTCCCGCGCCGCGCCCGGCGAGCGTCGTCCGTGCCCATCTCGCGTACGGCGGCCCGGCCTACATCGCCGGGTTCTGCCCCACCAGCGACACCACCGTCTATGCCTTCCTCGTCGAACCGAGCCGCGACCGGGCATCCATCGACCCGACGTCGTACGCCGACGAGATGCGCCGTCTCGCCGAGGGCTACGGCGGCCACTGGGACGAGATCCGGGCGTCCATCACCGACCCGGCGCAGGTCAACTACACCTGGTTCGACCGGCATCTGGTCGAAGGTGCCTGGCATCGCGGCCGTGTCGTGCTCGTTGGTGACGCCGCCCACGCCTGCCCGCCCACCCTCGCCCAAGGCGCCGCCATGGCGCTGGAGGACGTGTCCGTTCTCGCCGAACTGCTCAGCCTCGACGACATCAGGGGCGCGTCTCTGGAGAGCACGCTCACCGCCTACCGCGACCGCCGCATGCCGCGGGTGCGGATGGTCGTCGACGCCTCCGTGCGGATCGGCCAGTGGCAGCTCGACGGGGTCCGCGACGCGGACCTACCCGGGCTGATGGGCCGCACATTCGACGCACTGAAGGAACTCCCGTGACCGCTTGCACGACGACGAGCGGAAGCCGACTTCACGCCGTACGCGGAGCCAACGCGACGGCTCTCCTCCTCCGGAAGGACTGACATGCGTCTGCTCACCCATCTGCGGCACGTCGACCTCGCCGTGCCCGACTACGACAAGCAGCTCGACTTCTACTCCGGCGTCTGGGGCTTGACCAAGGTCGCCGAGGACTCCGGCATCTCCTTCCTCGCGGCCGAAGGCTCCCCGGAGCAGTACGTTGTACGACTGCGCAAGGCCGACGAGAAGCGTCTCGATCTGGTTTCGTACGGCGCCGCCGACGCGGCCGCCGTCGACACCCTCGCCGAACGCCTCCTCGCCGGCGGTGTCCGGCTGATCTCCCGGCCGGGACGCGTCGCCACCCCGGGCGGCGGTTACGGCTTCCGCTTCTTCGACGTGGACGGGCGCACCATCGAGGTCTCCGCCGATGTCGAGGCCCGGCACCACCGCCGGATCGAGGAGAAGGAGGCCATCCCGGTCCGCCTGTCCCACGTCGTCCTCAACTCCCCGGACCTGAACCGCACCAGGGCCTGGTACGAGCAGCACCTCGGCTTCGCGCTGAGCGACACCCTCAGCTCCCCGCACATGGGCGAGGTCATGCACTTCATGCGGATCAGCAGCCAGCACCACTCCATGGCCCTTGCCAAGGGCCCGCACACCTCACTCCACCACGTCTCCTTCGAGATGCGCGGCCTGGACGAGTACATGCGCGGCTCCGGCCCTGTCATGCGCGCCGGATTCCGCAAGATCTGGGGTCCCGGCCGGCACATGGCCGGCGACAACACCTTCACGTACTTCCTCGACCCGCACGGCAACACCGTCGAGTACACCACCGAGCTCGAAGAGCTCGACGAGGACACCTGGCACCCGCACGTCTACGACTTCTCGAAGCCGGAGGTCACCGACCAGTGGGGGACGGCCAATCCCATGAACGAACTGGTCGCCAAGGAGTCCTTCAACGACGTCGACCGCGGAGTGTTCACCGCCCCGCCGGTCTGAGCGTCCCGGGTGAACGAAGCCTCGGCCTCTCGACGCCCGCGTGTGCGGGGAGATCGATTGCGGAGGGCTCGCAGGCGGGTTGATCAGAGCTGGGCGGCGACGGTGACGCCGGTGAGGTGTTCGGCTTCGGTCCACAGGCGTGCCGCGACGGTCTTGTCCTGGGCCCGACGCGGTGGGCGGGTGGCGTTCGGGGGGCCGGTCAGGAGCCAGCGCGGGCCGAAGTAGCCACCGGGCGTGGCGTCGGGGCTGGTTGCCGCGTACAGCAGTGGTTCCGCGCCTTGCTCCGGGCCCTGGGAGGGCACGATCCTGGCGGCCAGCGAGGTGAACCGGTCGGATCGGCCGCCGCCGAGGGTCGGTCCCGCGTTCAGCAGGTTGGTGCGGGTGTTGCCGGGGTGCGCGCCGACCGACAGCAGCGGCCAGTCGCGCTGGGCCGCGATGTCCGCCAGGTGCAGGGTCATCATCAGGTCGGCCAGTTTGGACTGGTGGTATGCCGTGGTGGGGCTGTACTGGCGGGTGGACTGGAGGTCGTCGAAGTCGATCCGGCCGGTGGCGGCGCCGAGGCTGCTCATCGTGGCCACCCGGGGCGCGGGGGCCGACAGCAGCAGCGGCAGCAGCCTCACCGTGAGCGCGAACGGGCCCAGGAAGTTGCTGCCCAGCTGGAGCTCGAATCCGTCCGCCGTTTCCAACCGGCTGGGCACGTTCGCCACTCCGGCGTTGTTGAGCAGCAGGTCCAGCGGCCTGCCCTCGGCGATCAGATCGTCGGCGAATTCGCGGACCGACGCCAGGTCGGCCAGGTCGAGCCGGCGGACCTCGACCTGGGCATCGGGGTGCGCGGCGCGGATCTCCGCCCGCGCCTGCTCGCCCTTACCCGGGGTGCGCACGGCGAGCACCACCTGGGCTCCGGCCGCGGCCAGGCGTCTGGCGGCCTCTTTGCCGGTGCCGCTGTTCGCGCCCGTCACGACGGCGAGCTTTCCGTGTTGATCGGGGACCTGGTACACGGCCGCCTCCTAAAAGACTACTGGTCTCTAATATCTCCGACTGTAACAGACCGCCGGTCTCTTGTTAAGAGACCGGCGGTAGCTACGATGGGCGGGTGAAGTTCCAGCGCGCACGCAGCGATGAGCAGCGACTCGAACGGCGGCGGCAGATCCTGTCGACCGCCGCAGCGATGCTGACCGAGATGCCGGTCGCCAAGCTCAGCCTCAACGAGCTGAGCCGCCGAATAGGGCTGGCCAAATCCAATGTGCTGCGCTACTTCGAGTCACGCGAAGCAGTCCTGCTGGAGCTGCTGCAGGCCGAGATGCGGGACTGGGCCGCCGAACTGGGGCGCGGTTCCCCTCCGGACGGCGGAACACCGCGCGAGCGCGGGGACCGGCTGGCACAGACCCTGGCAGCCTCCCTGGCCGGCCGGCCGGTGCTGTGCGACCTGCTCGCCGCGCAGGCCGCGGTGCTGGAACACAACATCTCCACCGAGGTCGCCGTCCGGCACAAGCACGCGGCCTGGCGGAACACGCAGGCTCTGATCGAGCTGGTCCGGTGGCACCTCCCCGAACTCGGCAGTGAGGGCGCGGCCCAACTGGTGGAGACGACCGTGCTCACGGCCATGGCGGCCTGGCCGTGCAGCCGCCCCTCGGAGGCGCTGCGGGCCGCCTACGACTCCGACCCGGAGCTGGCCCCCCTGCGGATGGACTTCACCGACCTGGTGCGCCGCACGGCGGAAGTGACCGCCTCCGGGCTCCTCGCCCGCCAGGAGCCGACCTCCGCACGCCCCGCTTCCTGAGCGATCACCGGCGCCGTGGGCCGTCAGGTGCGGGCACGGTGACGCGGACCGACAATGGTGGGCATGAGCCGTATGGACGACGTGGAGGTCGAGGCGGCGATCGCGGAGGCCAGGGCCGGATGACCTGCGAGAGCCTCCGCCCCAGCAAGGCGAACGCGCCCCGCTATCTGCCCATCGCCGAGCACGGCCTGATCGGCGATATGCGTACGGCTGCGCTCATCGGGACGAACGGCACGATCGACTGGTACTGCTGCGCGCGTTTCGACGCACCGAGCGTCTTCGCGGCGATCCTGGACGCCGACCACGGCGGGGCCTTCGAGCTCGCCCCGGACGTGCCTGCCCGGACGAAGCAGTTCTACTTCCCCGACACCAACATCCTGATCACCCGGTTCTTCGCGGACCACGGCGTCGGTGAGGTCCAGGACTTCATGCCGATCGTCGACGACTCGCGGGAGGCGGACCGCCACCGTCTGATCCGGCGGGTGCTGTGCGTCCGTGGGACGCTGCCGTTCAGCGCCCGGGTGGCACCGCGCTTCGACTACGGGCGGCAGACGCACACCGTGAGCGTCCGGCACGGCCATACGGTCTTCACGTCCCCGGATCTGTGCCTGTGTCTGACTTCCAGCGTCCCGGTCGGGATCGACGGTCCGGACGCCCGGTCCTCCTTCACGCTGCGGGAGGGCGAGGCGGCGGTGTTCACGCTGGACCGGATCTGCGGCGGGGCGGAGCCGCGGGGCTGCACGGCCCTGGAGGCGGAGGAGCTGTTCGGCGCCACGGTGCGGTACTGGCGCCGCTGGCTCTCGCACTCCCGCTACCGGGGACGGTGGCGGGAGACGGTCCACCGTTCCGCGCTCACCCTCAAACTCCTCACGTACGCCCCGACCGGTGCCATCGTGGCCGCTCCGACGACCAGCCTGCCCGAGCAGATCGGCGGCGAGCGCAACTGGGACTACCGCTATGTGTGGGTGCGGGACGCCGCGTTCTGCCTCTACGCGCTGCTCCGGCTGGGATTCACCGACGAGGCCAAGGCGTTCGTGGGTTTCCTGTCCGAGATCATCCGCGCCAGGTGCGGGTCCGGACCCGGCACGGGGGTCGGTGCCGGGGCCGAGGGTCCGCTGCAGATCATGTACGGGATCGATGGCAGAAGTGAGCTCCCGGAGGAAGAACTGCCCCATCTGGAGGGCCATCTGGGCTCGTCGCCCGTCCGTGTCGGCAACCGCGCCGTCACACAGCTCCAACTGGACATCTACGGAGCCCTCATCGACTCCCTCTACCTCTACGACAAATGGGGGGAGCCGCTGTCCAGCGACGACTGGGACACCATCGGCGCGCTGGTCAACTGGGTCTGCGACCACTGGGACCAGCCGGACGAAGGCATCTGGGAGACCCGCGGGCAGGCCCAGTGCTTCCTCTACTCGCAGCTGATGTGCTGGGTCGCGATCGAGCGGGCGATTCGGATCGCCCGCCACCGCGGCCTGCCGGCGGACATGCTGCGCTGGATTCGAGCACGTGATGCGATCTATCGGCGGATCATGGAGCGCGGCTGGTCCGCGGAGCGGAGGGCATTCATCCAACACGAGGGCGAAGACGTCCTCGACGCCGCCGTCCTGATGATGCCGCTGGCCAAATTCATCTCGCCCACCGACCCGAAGTGGCTGGCCACCCTCGATGCCCTGGGGGAGGGCCTGGTGTCCGACTCCCTGGTCTACCGCTACGACCCGCAGCGCAGTCCGGACGGTCTGCGAGGGGAGGAGGGCACCTTCTCGATCTGTTCCTTCTGGTACGTCGAGGCGCTCTGCCGCGCCGGCCGGGTGGACGAGGCCCGGCTGGCCTTCGAGAAGATGCTCACCTACGGCAACCACCTCGGCCTCTTCGCCGAGGAGATCGGCCGCACCGGCGAACAGATCGGCAACTTCCCCCAGGCCTTCACCCACCTGGCACTGATCAGCGCCGCGTTCAACCTCGACCGGGCACTGGGGTGAGGCGGGCACGGCCCTGGAAGAGCCCGAGCTTCTTCGGCGAGTAGGACACCAGCGTCGTCCGCACCCGGCCTGAGGGGGAGGCACCGCTCCTCCATCGCATCAGGGTTGACATTCCCGTCCACGATCAAGGGGAAGCTTCACGTCGCGCCGATCAGCCGTGACCGTCCAGACGGGGAGCGGAAATAGGGCTTCCTCCCCTTCGGCGGTACTCGTTGGGGCTGCGGCGTCGAAGAGTTCGAGTTCTGCTGTTCGTTTCAGACCTTCTCGGATTTCGCGGGTCCACCGGGTCCGATATGTGCCGACGGCGATGGAAGAGATGTCCCATCCGCTGGAGTCGAGCGTTTGGTGCAAATTGCTCTGGCTTATGCGGAATGGTCCTGGTAGCCCCAGGGGCGCTTGGTCGGATAAGCAGATGAGCAGGAGCCGGGCGTTACTGCATGCTTGCTTATGCAATTGCGCCATGTATGCATGTCGTTGCGCTTCGGTCAGGCAGTGGTAGAGGCAGCTGTCCAGGATGGTCTGGAAAGGACCTTGTCCACCCAGGTCTATGGACAAGGCGTCAGCGGTGATAAACGTGGCGCTGCCGGTCCCGAAGGTTCGGCTGCCTGCCATGGCGCGGGCCATCTCCACGGCGGATTCCGACCGGTCGAACCCGACGACGGTCAGACCCTGTTCGGCGAGGTACAGGCTGTTGTGGCCATGGCCGCAACCGGCGTCTAAGACCGGTCCAGTGATCATCCCCTCGTGATACCACTGGATCACCAGCGGCTGAGGCCCTCCGATGTCCCAGACTGGGCGGGATGAACCCGTTCCATCCCTGGCCTGTTCGCGATACAGGTTTTCGTACTCTTCGGCGGATAGTTCGAATTCGTTTCCCCTGTGAACGATTGGCATCGATCGCGGTCCTTTCGAGAGGATGATGTTGTTCTCAAAGGTGCTGAGTGCCTCGCGTTTCCCGGTGCGGATTCCCGCCGCCCCGCAGTCAGCTGTCCGGCGTCCATCGACCCGACATCGCCTAGCCTGGGTGTGGTGCGGGTATCACCCAGGAGATCCCCTACAGCGTTTCCCGTACAGCACCCGGAAGGGCGGACTCGTGGCTCCCCGTGCAACCTTGTTCCCTTGTGAAGGACCACCGCGTTTGAACGGGTCTACCGTCCTCGTGCACGGTAAGCGGTGATACGCCGAGAGGGCGTTCGGCTTGGGGCCGCCCAGCGTGCGTCGGTGTCGTAGGGGGAGACCAGGCGGTAAAGGTCCTGGGGCCCACCGGCAGATCGTTGACCCGGCGACCGGGTCGGTGGTGGCCACGGCCAGGCGGCACGGGCCGAGCGGCTGCCAGCCACCGAGGCGTGCGTCGGCGGCCCACCAGGTCTCGGCGTGGCCGTCGCGGAAGTGCCGCTCAACTGGCGTTCAGTCCGTACGACGGCCGCGACCGGCCGGCAATCCCCGCTACAAACGAGTTCAATGAACTACCGGTAGCCAGGCTGGCAGCTACCCGCCCCACGCACCCTCAGAGCACCCAACTCGTCTGACAGGATCTTAACCTGACAAAGCCCCACCGCCTTTCACAAGCGCGCAACTGTGCAACGTATTCACGCTTCCGGTTGCTGGATCGGCTTCCGTGTCGGCGGTACACCCGCTCTCCTGGGAGCCAGGTGCTGGCTGGCATGCGGTGTGCGGCGCCCGTGGCAGAACCGGCCCTTTGATCGTTGACGGATGGAGGTCGTGGTTCATGAAACAGGTGATGCGCCTTATCGAGTCGCTGGGGGAGTGCCACCGGCAGATCCCCTTCCTGCGTTGGGTGGCCGCGACTGACGACGCTCCGGCTGAGCGTAAGTTGCGGTTGGGGTTGTTCGGTGCGCCATTCGCGTTGTCATTCCGGGACGCCAACCGCTACCACACGTCGTACGGAGCCGGTACGAACCTGACCCCGCAGCAGCGGGTGTTGTCGACGCACGCGGCGGAGGACGGGACACATTCGCGGCTCTTCCTGCGGGATGCGCGGACGCTCGATTGGGATGCGCTGACTGGCTTCACCGCGGGGCAGAGTCTGTACTGGCTCACCGCGCATCCACACACGGAAACAGACCGTGCGGGGGCCATCCGGCTGGCCGCCCAGCTCGCGTCGACCAGCAACCCACGGCTGCGGTATCCGGTGGTGGAGTCGATGGAGGTCGCCGGCCATGCCTTCTTCGTGGAAGCCGTCAAGCTCGCGCGCCAGTTTGAGGAAGCGACGGGGCAGGCTCTCGTCTACTGGGGGGACGAACACCTGGCGTTGGAAGACGGGCATACGAGGGGGGACGAGAGTGTGTTCGACGTGGAACTCACTCCAGAGGAGCGGACGGCGGCCATGAGCATGGTCACCTCCCTGTTCGCTGACCAGGACCGGCGGTGCGCACATCTGCTCCACTGGGGGCAGAAGGCGGCAGTCGCGGACCCCGCGGAAATCTTCGCCATTCGGCCAGACCAAGGCAGTGGGCCAACGGCGGCTGAAGAGACGTTGTGGGAGACGGTCACCCAGCTGAATGCGCATTCCAGCCAAAAGCCATTGCTTGACTGTCTGCGTCACCAATTGGACAGCCTGGCCCACGTTTCACGAGCACATCGGACGCGAAACCAGAACGACCCGTTGTCGGTACTGCGTTCGGCTCTGTTGTTCTCGGCGGCCGAGACTGCCTGGCTGCCAGGGATCTTCCGGTACGTGCTGTCCTATCCCACACCGCTGGGCGCGGACGAAGCGGCTGTGAACGAGCTGGCCGCGAGTCTGTCCGCGGTGGTGCCGCCGGCCGGGATGTCCCAGGACTGGCGCCTGCTCTCCATGGACACCTGGCTGGAATGGGGTTTTGCGGACACTGCCGAGTTCCTGCACCTGGACGAGGCCACCGAGCCGGCCCGGGAACTACGTGCGGCAGTGACCGGTCATCTGGCCCAGGCGAGCGATCCGGTGGTGCGGGCCTGGGTCGCGTTGGCGGCGTGCGCCGGTGCTCAGATGCGGCAAGAGGCGGCTGCGGCTGTGGCTGGAGAGCTGTGGCCTGATCCCCTGGCGGCGCTGCCCCTGCTGGTCGGCCACGGCCAGGTACCCCCAACGGCCCGTGAGAGCCTGGCCCACTTGCTGAACATGCCGGTCACCGAACCAGCCGCCCGGCAGATCGGTGAGGCGATCGAGGACATCACTGCGGCCTATACACGCTGCGCCCAAGCCGAGAAGGTCTTGTAGCAAGACGACCTCGGACGGCATCGTCAACTCATTCTGTTGGGTGGGAGGTCGCCCAGTGAAAGACACTTCCGAAGCAGACACGCTGCGGGACCTGGCCGCGCTGGCCGACGTCATCACGCCCTGGGCCATCCGCGTCGCCGCCGCCCTGCGCCTCGCTGACCTCCTCGCCGACAGCCCCCGTCGCATCATGGATCTCGCGGAGCGGGCTGGAGCGGACCCGGACGCACTGGAGCGCCTGCTGCACCACCTTGCCCATCATGGGCTATTCGAAGAGCGCGAGCCCGGCCTCTTCGCCGTCACTGCGAAGGGCTCCCTGCTCGCCGACGACCACCCCTCGCGGCTGCGTGCCTGGCTGGACGCCACTGGCGCCGGCGGTCGGATGGACACAGTCTTCACCGACTTGCTGGACGCCGTCAGAACAGGCACTCCCTCCTACCCCGGCCGCTACGGCCAGTCCTTCTGGAACGACCTTGCCACCCAACCCACCCTGTCAACCTCCTTCGACGCCCTGCTGGCCCACCAGTCCGCCTCCTTTGCCGCCGAGATCGCCACCGCCCACGACTGGTCCACCGACCACCACGTGATCGATGTCGGGGGCGGCACCGGATCACTGCTCGCCGGAATCCTGCGTGCCCATCCCCACCTGCACGGCACGCTGATCGACCTCCCCCAGGTCGTCGAGCACGCCCCACCCGTCTTCAAAGCGGCAGGCGTGGCCGACCGGGCCCATGCTCTCGGCGGCAGCTTCTTCGATCCGTTGCCGGCAGATGCCGATGTCTACCTGCTGTGCAGCGTGCTGCACGACTGGCCGGACCATGACGCCGCCCGGATACTCCGCCGTTGCGTGCAAGCCGCAGGGCCCCACGGGCGCATCCTGATCTCCGAGCGCCTCATCCCCGACCCGGCGCCCCTTCCAGCCGGTATGGAGCCGGTCACCGCGATGGACCTGCGGATGCTTGTGATCGTCGGCGGCAGAGAACGCAGCCGCCCCACTTTTGAAGCCCTCGCCACCGCCTGCGGCGCCACCGTGACGAGCCACCGGCACCTCCCTTCCGGGCGCGCCCTCCTGGAACTTGCCCCCACGACCACGGCAACCACCCGGCCCGGCTGCATCCGTGGCCGATGATTCTCTAAGAGTTCGCCCGACCGTATACGCAGCTCACCATGCGGTCGAGAAGCTGGTCGAGCACAGGGCGGGAGGTGGCGAAATTGAGACGCACGAAGCCTTCACCACCCTGACCGAATCTGAGGCCAGAGCCGAGCTGGACTGCCCCTTGGTCCAGGAAGCGGCTGGCCGGGTCAGCACCCCATCCGAGGGCACTGCAGTCGAGCCAGGCGAGAGTGGAACCCTCGGGCTGATGATGCCGGATCTGCGGCAGCCGTTCGGCCAGGGCCGCGGCGAGCCGGTCACGGATCGCGGTCAGGTGCTCGCGCACTGCGGCCAGCCAGTACTCGCTCTCAGTCCAAGCGAGCAATGTAGCGTGGGCGCCCATGACGTTGACAGCTCCGTACAAATCGGTGGGCTGGTTGTCCAGAGCCGCCCGTAGCCGGCTCGGACCCACGTGGCCCACGGCGCAGCGGAGTCCGGCGAGGTTGAACGCCTTGGTCGCCGAGGTGACGGTGATCGTGCGTCGTGCGATCTCAGGCCCTAGTGAGGCGAACGGGATGTGCCGGTGCGGCATATGGGTCAGGTCGGCATAGATCTCGTCGGAGACGACGAGAAGGTTGTGTCGTTCGGCGAGTTCGGCCAGTCGCAGGAGTTCGGCCCGGCTGAATACTCGCCCGGTGGGGTTGTGTGGGTTGACAAGGAGCAGGGCGCGCACCCGCTGGTCGGCCACGGCGCTGGCGAGCTGATCGGCATCCCAGGCCCAGCCCAGGGCGGTATCACGCAGGGGGACGGGGAGGAGACGCCGATTCATCCGGGCGATGCTGTCGTAGAAGGGAGCGTAAACGGGTGTGTGCACGACCACAGCGTCGCCGGGCTCGGTGCCAAGGTGCAGCGCGAGGTTTACGCCCTGCGTGACCGAGGTGAACTCCCTGACGTCCTTGGGCGAGAAGTGCCAGTCGTAGTCCCGCGCCATGCGTTGCGCGAAGACCTCACGTAGGGGACTGCCTTCGGGCCAGGCCGGGTAGCCGAGCGCGCTCCCACCAACCATCCGCAGCAGCCCTTCCCGGATCGGCTCCGCTACCGGGAAGTCCATCTCGGCGAGGCTGGCAGGCAGCACATTGGGGGCGACCTGCCGCCACTTCGTCAGTCCAGTGTCGGAACGGAGTACCTCCGGGTCCACGTCGTCAAACCCTGCAGGCAGTATTCGTGCTCTGCTCGTGTTCGCGCTCACCGCCTCCCCTTTCGGCATTGCAGCCTCTGACTCTTGTCGTGCTCCGTTGCCGTCCTTCCCCATGTGCCGGGCCATGAGTAGGTCGTGGGCCCTCCTCATGGCCTCCTGAACAGCGGAGACAAACCATCCAAGGAGTTTCCCGCCGCTTCCGGCAACGGGTCTGCACCACTCGGGGATGTGATCCGACAGGTTCGAGCCGGTCTCACGTTGAGGAATGCGATGACGACGGTTCCTCGCGTACTCCCGTCCACCTCTGACGAAGATCTCTCACCTCCATACGGACCATCAGCATCAAGGGTCACGGTCCGGATGCCGTAGCGGCGGCGATTGCCTCTTGGTCGAGCACCGCGGCCAGTGCGTGGCGCAAGAGCGTGGTGGCCTTGTCCGTCTCGTACACCGCTTCGCTGATTCGCCACGCGATATACCCGTCCGGGCGCACAAGGAGCACGCCTGCCTCCTCGATCTCGCGGACCCCGGCCCAGTACCCGTACAGGTCCTGATATCCGGCTTCCCCGACGACGACGGTGCGTACGTACGGCAGATCGAGTTTCCGGGCCGCGTTTACCCATGCCTCCCCGGACAGGCCCGTCAGCACGGTGAACATGCCCTTGCCGGTGACGTCGAGGGTGGACACACGGCGTCCGCGTTCGTCGACCAGCCAGGCGTGGGGAATCTTCGCGCCGGGACGGGTGGTGGCCTGTAAATACAGCTGTGGGTCTCGTGCCCACGTCTCCTCGCCTGCGCGCGGGTCCGGCAGGACCGCCGAGGACTCGTACCGCTGGTTGAGCTCCACGCCGTGGGCGTTGAACTCGTAGCTCTTGAGTTTCAAGGCTTCATACAGCGCCGCGCGTGTCTTGGCGCCCTCCGGCGTCCGGGCGCGGATCTTTTCCAGTCTGGCGGCGGTGGGATCGTCGCAGTCGGGGACAGCGACCGCCTCTCGCAGTGCGGAATAGTCGAAACGGGACTGGTTGGAGCGGGCCACAACCTGCTTTCCTACGGGGACGCGCTCCTTGGAGTAGGAGTCGAGCAGTCCCCGCCCGGCGTACCCTCTCGCGACGAACGCGAGCTTCCATGCCAGATTGAATGCGTCCTGTATGGATGTGTTCGAACCGAGCCCGCTCGACGGCGGATGGCGGTGCACGGCGTCGCCGCCACAGAACACCCGGCCGTTGGAGTAGGACAGGGCACAGGCTTGGTTGACGTACCACGGTGCAACCCACTCAATTTCGGCCTGGAGCTCCGGATCTCCAACCAAGGTCCGTATCCGCTCCAAGGCACGTCCGTGGTCAAGATCTGGTTCGCCCTCGTTCAGATCGATTCCCCAACCGGCTATCCATTGGTCCCACGGGCGGGTCGCCCGGAGGAGAGCCATACCTATCTCCCCGTAGCCCGTGGCCGGATTCATGATGTAGTTCAGGGTGCTGGGCCGGTGGGCGACGTACTGGCTGAGATCGGCGGTAAAGGCCGCGTATACGTGGCCGGCCCGCGCGTGGTGGCCGACGATCTCCAGTCCGATCTCGTCCGCGATCTGTGACCGGGCCCCGTCGGCTCCGACCAGGAATTGGGCTCGTCGGGTGTATACCGTGCCTGTGGTCAGGTCTTTCAGGGTGACGGTGACCGCGTCATCGTCCTGCTCGTGACCGAGGTACTCGGTGTTCAGAGATATCTGCGCACCTCGGCGTGCGGCGTTTGTCACCAGAAGCTGCTCCATCAGGGGCTGAATGAGATCGAACATCGGGCAGGGACTGCCCTGGACGTAGTCGCCGTGGCGGTCATCGCCGGTGCCCCAGAGCCGCAATCGGGCAATCTCAGGTCCGGCGAAGCTGGTCGCGATCGTCATGTCCCCCATGAGGTCCCACTGTGTCGCGTACCGGACGGCTTCCTCCTCGACCCCGAGGTCTCGCAGCACCTCGACCGCCCGCTGGTTCGTGGTGTGCGATCGAGGCGTGGGCGCCAGCCAGTTCCAACGGGTCACCGCCTGGACGCGGACACCGTAAGTCGCCAGGGCCAACGTAGTGGTCGCGCCCATCGGACCCGTACCGACGACGATCACATCAGTGTCGTATTCGGCTGTGCTCATCCGCTCCGCTTCCCATCAATAGTCGTACACCCAGGCGGGGCCGCCTCCCGCAGTTTTACAGCCCGGCATCGCTCAGCCTGCGGACTTCGCCGAGAAGTTCAATGCCTCTGGGCGCTCGTAACGGTCGCGATGTCGGCGTATCAACGTAATTGGAGCGCGCCGCCCCTGCAAAGCCGGTGGGGCGGGTAGTTACCCAGTGCACCACCGCCCGCCGCGGGCGGCCCAGCCCTGGACGCCGCGCATGTGTAACTCGCGTTGCACTTTCGTGCGTTTGTGAATTCCGGTCGCCGGTGTAGCCGTGACCGAAGGAGGACGCAAATGTCGCACCATCCGAAGGAACAGCTGCGCCGATGCTGTCAGGTCGTTGGCCGGACCTCAAGAAATGATCTTGGTGCTGGTCGCCTTGGGGAGCGCCTGCTCGTGGAGAACACCGCTGTCAATGCGCCGTTTCTGCAAACGCATCCGGATACGAACTGCCGCACGCGCATGGGGAATCATGCGACCGGTGTATACATGACCCCATGCAAGATCCACTCACCCACGCGTACCGGCCCGTGACACCCCTGCCACACACCGCCGACACCGACGACGAGGACACTCTCCCGCCTGCCGGCCCCACTCCCGCCGGGCAGGCGGCGCCCACGGGAGTAGACACGACAGACGACGAGCACACTGGAGGGGCCCGGACGTAGACCGGCCGTCCCGCTAGAGCCCGGCTGCCAGCTCGTCGGCGGTCGTGGCGGCGAAGGTTCACCAGGTCGGCCAGTCGGACTCCCTCCCGCCGGCTCGGTGTGGGTGCCCTTGAGGAGCATGTCCAGCGTGGTGCGGGCGCCGGTGTGGCGCCCGCCGTGCTTGTCGCGCCAGGCAACGCAGATCCATGCGGGGGCGGGGATGCGGTTCTCTCAGTCCACCCAGCGGCCCGGCAGGTCGAGGTTGTCCTTCGCAGAGGCTGTGGCCTCGATGGAGCCGCCGTTGAAGCTGGCATCGACCACTGGTTACCCAGCCTGTACGCGGAGCTTGGCGACGACGGTCATATTCGGGACCGTGGCGATCGGCAGCGGGGCGACGATGAGGCCGCTGTCCGCGACTTGGTCCACCCATGCCTCGGGCAGCAGCGGCGGGGTGCGCCAGGCCACCGTCCCGTCGAAGGGGCCCCTCCGGTGGCCAGTTCGCGGTCGGGGGTGTGGGCCTTTCGGGCCTGAAACGGGTGTGTGTGGTGTCTCAGATGAGGTGGGCGGTCTGGGCGAGGAGGGCGCGGGTGTCGGGGTGGTGG
>NZ_JBPQTV010000078.1:0-23430 GCF_051386515.1 Streptomyces sp. URMC 123
CAGGGCGGGGGCCGGGGGGCGCGGCGGGTTGGGCCGGGCCGGGTCCGTGTGCAGCTCGTCGAGCGGGAAGGGCGCGGGGCGCACGGGCCGCTTGGCCGAGACGATGGTCAGCGGCACGATGGTCTGCCGGGCCCAGCAGCCGAAGTCGTAGATGTTGAGCGGGAACCAGCTCGGGAAGTAGATCAGCTCGGGCGGCAGCTCCGGCAGGTCCTCCCACTTCCACCAGCCGAAGAGCGCCAGCCAGATGCGGGTGAAGACCCGGGCGGCGGCGATGCCGCCGTGCTCGCGGACCCAGCCCGAGGCCGCGGCCATATGGGGGGCGTCGGGCGCGTCCCCGGCGAGCCGGAGGGCGACGTAGGCCTCGACGGTGGCGGAGATCTCGCCGGGCCCGCCGTGGAAGGTGGCCCAGGTGCCGTCCTCGCGCTGCTCCGAGCGGATGAAGCGGGCGGCGGCCTCGGTGGTGCGGGCGTCCCGGATGCCCAGGAACTGCCGGAGCAGCAGGTCCTCGGCGTCCATGGTGACATTCGTCTGGAGGTCGCCCTTCCACCAGCCGTCCCGGTGCTGGCGGGCGAGCAGCCGCTCCACGGCGCGGCTCAGTGCTTCCTCCGCGGCCCGGACGGACGTGACCGTCTCTCCCGCGGAGGGTCGTGCGTCAATGCTGGCCGAGGGTGCCCGGGGCGGAAGTGCCTCGGTGCTGCCGTCGGTCGTCGCTGTCATGGCTTCCCCTTCTTGCCGTGCTGTAGTGCTCCGGTGGGGCGTGCCGTCGGCCGGCGCCCGGCTGGCGCCGGCCCGCGACTGCGGAATTCACAGAGTGCGAATGCGGATCATCTCGCAGTGGTGCTCAAGTCCCGCTGGGGCGCGCGTGGTGGACCCGGTGCGGGCCCGGTGGCGCCCCGCGGTCATCTCTGGCGGACGACGACGAAGTCCGCGAGCGCCACGAGTTGGGCGCGGACGGCGTCGGGCATGTCCACCGTGTGCAACGCGTCGAGGGCCGTGGCGTGCTGCCGCCGGGCCTCCTGGGAGGTCCACTCGCGGCCCCCCGCCTCCTCGATCAACGCCGCGCGGGTGGCGAACTCTTCCTCGTCGAAGTCGTCGAACTCGCTGCTCTTGGCGTCGGCGGCGAGCAGTTCGGCCAGCCGCTCGGAGGCGGGCCCGCCGGCGGCCAGCGCGGCCACCACCGGGAGGGACTTCTTGCGCTGGCGCAGGTCGCTCCAGGTGCGCTTGCCGGTCGCCTCCGGGTCGCCCCAGATGCCCAGCAGGTCGTCGACCGCCTGGAAGGCGAGGCCCAGGTGGTAGCCGTAGGCCTCCAGGGTGTCGGCGGTGCGGTCGTCCGCGCCGCCGAGCACCGCGCCGATGGAGACGGCGCAGGCGAGCAGGGCGCCCGTCTTGTTGCCCTCCATCTCCAGGCACTCCTCGACGGTGACCCGCTCGCGGTGCTCGTACGAGATGTCCTGCGCCTGACCGTCGATCAGCTTGCGGCTGGCGGTGGTCAGCCGGCGGGTGGCGCGGCCCGCCTCGACGGTGCCCAGTTCGAGCAGCACCTCGTTGGCGAGTGCGAAGAGCGCGTCGCCGACCAGGATGGCCTGGGCGGGGCCGTGCACCTTCCAGACGGTGTCGCGGTGCCGCCGCTGCTCGTCGCCGTCCATGAGGTCGTCGTGGAGCAGCGAGAAGTTGTGCACCAGTTCGACGGCGACCGCACCGGGCACCCCGACCTCCGGGGGCGCGCCCGCCGCCTCGGCGGAGAGCAGCGCGAGGGCGGGGCGCACCGCCTTGCCGCTGTCGCCGGCCGACGGCCGGCCCTCGGCGTCGATCCAGCCGAAGTGGTAGGCCGCGACGGTGTCCATGGGCGGCGCCAGCCGGTCCACGGCGGCCCGCAGGACCGGCGTGGCGAGCGTCCGCCCTCGCTCCAGCAGCGCCATGACGTCCGCGGTGTCGAAGGCCGGGCTCGCCGGGTTCTGCGCCGCCACTGTCTCTCCTCTGTGTCCGATGCTGGTGCTCATGCCGCCTCCTGGAGCGGGTGGTGATGGGGGCGGCCGAGTTCGCCGAGTGCCGCCGAGGCCGCGGTGAGGCCGCTGCGCACGGCGCTCTCCATGGTCGCGGGCCAGCCGGTGGCGGTCCACGCGCCGGCCAGGTGGAGGCCGGGCGCGTTGGTGCGGGCGCCGGGCCGCAGTCGCCCCACGCCGGGTGCCGGGGCGAACGTCGCTGTCCGCTCCCGGGTGACGAAGAAGTCCTTGACGCCGGCGCCGGCCGCCGCGGGCAGCAGCCGTTCCAGCTCGGGGAGATAGCGCCGGCGCAGCTCGGCCACCGGCAGGTCGATCTCGTCCTCGGCGGCGGACTGGGAGAGCGCGAGGTACTGCCAGTTCCGCGCGCCGGGGGCGGTGGCCAGGCCGGACGCCTCGGTGCGGTCGAAGACCCACTGGACGGGGGTGCCGAGCGCGGCGAAGAAGGGCCGGCGCAGCACCTTGCGGTCGTAGACGACATGGACGTTGAGGATCGGCGCGGTGCCGATCTCCAGCAGCCGGTCGGGGTGGTCGAGGGCGCCCTCGGGCAGCAGGGCGTGGGTCTCCCGCTGGGGCAGGGCGAGGACGACGGTGTCGGCCTCCAGCCGCTCGCCGCCGTGCGGCCCGGTCTCGATGTCGACCTGCCAGCGGCCGCCGGCGGCGCGGGTGACGGCCGTGGCGCGGGCGCGCAGCAGGGTGCGCGCGCCGGCCGCGTCCAGGGCCTCGCGGGCCAGCGTGTCGTGGAGTTCGCCGAGCGGCACGCGCGCCCAGCCGATGTCGGCGGCGCCCGGTTCGGAGAGCAGCCCGGTCTTGAAGACCATGGCGGCCAGCCCCAGCGAGGCCCGCTCGGCCGGGGCGTTCAGGGTGGCGATGCCGACCAGGTCCCACAGCGCCTCGACGGCCCGCGGGGACTGGCCCTTGCGGTGCAGCCAGCCGGCGAAGTCGACGCCGTCCAGGGCCGGGTCGGCCGGGTCGAGGTTCTTGAGCGCGAGCGCGGCGCGCCCGACGGCGAGGCGCTCGCCGAGGGAGAGGTGGGGGTAGCCGGCGAGGCCGGCCGCCAGGTGCAGCGGGACGGGCAGCGCGGTGCGCCGCAGCCGCCCGAGCCGGCGGGAGCCGGCGTGCAGAACCGGTACGTCGAGGCGGTCCTGGAGGGGGGCGAGCCCGGCGCCGCCGACGCGGTCGAGGAACCAGCGGTAGGCGGTGCAGCAGCGCAGATAGACGTGCTGGCCGTTGTCGACGGTCAGTTCGCCGGCCGGGGAGGAGCGGCGGAAGGAGAAGGCGAGTCCGCCCAGGCGCGGGCGGCCCTCGACGAGGGTGACCCGCAGCCCGGCGTCGGCGAGCGACAGAGCGGCGGTGACACCGGCGATGCCGCCGCCCACGACCACGGCCGTGGACCGGTCGCGCCCGCCGGAGCCGCGCCCGTCGCCGGCGGAGCCCCGCTGGTCGGGACGCGTGTCGTCCTGGTATGTCATGCGTCCTCCCCCGCGGTCCGGCCGCGGCGCCACCCGTGGTCGGCCGTCTGTGTCAGTGACGCGACGGCCGAGCGGAGGGTTGCCCGCCGTTTGTGCGCTTCCCGCCCGTGTTCGAGGCGCGTGGTGCCCGTCACCGGTGCGAATGCTCTGCCGGGCTCCCCGGCGTGCTCGCCGTGGCGCGTCTCGCGCATCAAACGCGCCTCCTCGGGCCGGTGCGCCGTGACACGTGCCGGGCATCCAGTCCGGACAGCCCGCGCACGGCGACGTACGCCTTCTCCCGGCCCGGCAGCGAGACCCTGCCGCGCAGCACGGCCTCCGGGTCGCGGGCGATGCGGTCCAGCAGCCGGCGGTAGATCCCGGCCATGGCCGCGACGCAGGCGCCGCTGCGCCGGTCGAGCATGGGCAGCAGCCGGAAGCCCTCGGTGAACAGGGCGCGGGCGCGCCGCACTTCGAAGTGGACCAGCCCGCTGAAGTCGGACCCGGCGGGCGGTTCGGAGCCGTGGAAGCCCGCGGAGCAGCCGAACTTGGCGAGGTCGTCGGAGGGCAGATAGCTGCGTCCCTCGGCGGCGTCCTCGCGCAGATCCCGGAGGATATTGGTGAGTTGCAGCGCGAGCCCCAGCGTGTCGGCGTACTCGGGGGCGCGTTCGGTGTCATGCGCGCCCGCGGTCGTGCCGAACACGCCGAGGGAGAGCCGTCCGATCGCACCCGCGACACACCGGCAGTAGACCTTCAGGTCGTCCCAGGTCTCATAGGTCTCGCCGCGCAGATCCATCTGGACACCGTCGATGAGCTCGTCCAGGGCGCCGAGCGGGATGGGGAAGCGCCGCGCGGCATGGGCGAGCGCGACGGCCACCGGGTCGGTGTCGTCCTCCTCCAGCTCCCCGCCCCGGATGCGGCCGAGCACCGCCCGGGTCTCCTCCAGGCGGATCTTCTTGGCCTCCGGGTCGAGGGGGCCGTCACCGATGTCGTCGACCCGCCGGGAGAACGCGTAGAGCGCCGACATGGCCTGCCGCTTCTCGGTGGGCAGCAGCCTGATGCCGTAGGCGAAGTTGCGGGCCTGCTGTCCCGTCACGGCCTCGCAGTAGCGGTACGCAGCGAGCACCGGGGCGGACGCGTGCGGAAATCCGTCCACGGTCCGGCTCACCCCTCTCTTCGCAGTGTCGCCCCCACCTCACGCAGGAGGTCGAGCTTGGTGGCCTTGGGCGGCCCGGGGAGTACGTCGTGTCCCGCGGCCTCGATCGCCCGGAGCGCCGCGCGCCCTCCGGCCACGAACCCGGCGAGCAGCAGTTTGAGCCTGCCGTGGACGCTACCCACCAGCGGGGCGCCTTCATTCAGCAGCCGCGTGGCGCGTTCCGCCTGGTACGCGACCAGGGCTCGCACCGACGCGCCCCCCTCGGGGCGGGCGAGATCGCTCTCCTCGACCCCGAAGCGCCGCATGTCCTCGGCGGGCAGATAGATGCGGTCCCGGCGGAGGTCCTCGGCGACGTCCTGGAGGTGCTCCACGATCTGGAGCGCCGTGCAGATGGCGTCGGAGCGGCGGACGCGCTCGGGGGTGGTCGTGCCGGAGATGCCGAGCACCAGCCGGCCGACCGGGTTGGCGGACAGCTCGCAGTAGCCGAGCAGGTCCTCGTACCGGGCGTAGCGGGTCACCCGCTGGTCCTGGCGGTTGGCCTCGACGAGGCCCAGGAACGGCTCGGCGGGCAGCCGGTGGCGGCGCACCGTGGGGCCCAGCCGCCGCAGCAGCGGATGGCGCGGGCCGGTGCCGTCGAAGAGCCGCCACAGGTCCGCCTCCAGGGCGTCCAGCATGGCGAGCCGGTCGTCGGTCCGGTCCGGGCCGAGGCCGAGGTGGACGGCGTCGGCGCCGCCCGGGGCCAGGTCGCCGTCGCCGATGTCGTCGACCAGACGGGCGAAGCCGTAGACGGCCATCAGGTCCGCGCGCCAGGCGCGCGGCAGGAAGAACGGCGCGACGGGGAAGTTCTCCTTGCTCGCCTTGTCGAGGACGGCGCGGGAGGAGGCGGCCGCCGGACCGCCGCCGCGCCGGGCGCGGCCGGAATCCACCGCGGTCACCATGGACGGCCCAGCGCGATCGACGCGTCCGCCATCCGGACGGCGGACGAATCTCGGGGCTGGAGAGTCCCAGTAGCCATTGCCGTCACATCTCCCGTTCTACACTGCCGATCCAGAACAACCCATTTCGGACACGCCGCGCGCTTGATCGCAGCGACGGTGGTCGACGGCGGGCAGGGGCGAGTATTATCGCCCGACTTGCCGTGAATCAGCACCGCTACAGCTTACGCCGTACAGCGCTTTTCCGGTCGCCGGGGTGCGGACCACAAGCCCCCGCAACGTCGAACACCCGGCGAACCTTCCCGTGCCACATGCGTTTTATCGCATCAGTCCGGCAACGATCGTCCCGAGCGTACGTTCCGCGACACCGCTCCCGGGCCCGCCGACGGCCGCGCCGGGCGGGCCGTAGTGGATCAACAGCGACAATCCGTGCGCCCGCCGCCCGCTCCGGGGCGCCGGGGCCGCCGCCGACGGGCCGATTCCGGGCCGGTTCCGGCGGGGCTCCAGAGGGGTACGAGCCGGTCGGGCGCGATGGCGACCCCGGGAATGTCCGAAACCAGGCGTCGGCGGAAGCCTCCCCGAGCCTCCCGCGCCCCGCTCCCGCGGACCGGAGGGGGCCCCGCAGCACGCAGGGCCCCCGCCCGGAAGCCCGGGTGGGGGCCCTGCCGCGGGCGGGCGACCCGGCCGCACTACTTGCTGGTCTCCTTCTCGTACGCCGAGACCACCTCGTCGGTCGGGCCGTCCATCACCAGCACGCCCTTCTCCAGCCAGAGCACGCGGTCGCAGGTGTCCCGGATCGACTTGTTGTTGTGGCTCACCAGGAAGACCGTGCCGGCCTCCTTGCGCAGCTCGCGGATGCGGGCCTCGGAGCGCTTCTGGAAGGCGCGGTCGCCCGTGGCGAGCGCCTCGTCGATCATCAGCACGTCGTGGCTCTTGGCCGCGGCGATCGAGAAGCGCAGCCGGGCCCCCATGCCGGAGGAGTACGTGCGCATGGGCAGCGAGATGAAGTCGCCCTTCTCGTTGATGCCGGAGAAGTCGACGATGTCCTGGTAGCGCTCGCGAATCTCCTCGCGGGTCATGCCCATGGCGAGACCGCCGAGGATGACGTTGCGCTCGCCGGTCAGGTCGTTCATCAGCGCCGCGTTCACGCCCAGCAGGGAGGGCTGGCCGTCGGTGTAGACCTTGCCGCGCTCGGCGGGCAGCAGCCCGGCGATGGCCTTGAGCATGGTCGACTTGCCGGAGCCGTTGGAGCCGATCAGCCCGATGGCCTCGCCGCGGTACGCCGTGAAGCTCACGCCCTTGACGGCGTGCACCTCGCGGATGCTCGGGGCGGACTTGCGGCCGATGATCCGGCTCAGCGCGGCGGTCGCGCTGCCCTTGCCGCTGCCGCCGCCGTGCACGCGGTAGACGATGTGGAGGTCGTCCGCGATGACCGTGGGAATGCGCTGTGCGCTCTTGTCGTCAGCCACGGCCGTACCGCTCCTCAGCCTTCCAGAAGTACACGAAGCCCCCGAGACCGATCACCAGGGCCCAGCCCACGGCCAGCGCCCAGACGTGCGGCGGCAGGTAGCCGCCGTCCCGGAAGCTGTCGATCAGCGCGAAGCGCATCAGGTCGATGTAGACCGCGGCCGGGTTCACATCGAGCAGGAAGTGCACCCAGCCCGGGATGTTCTTGCCCTTGGTGATCTCGTCAATGCTGTACATGACACCCGAGGCGTACATCCAGGTGCGCAGGATGAACGGCATCAGCTGGGCCATGTCGGGGATCTTGGCCCCGAGCCTCGCCATGATCATGGCGAGGCCGGTGTTGAAGACGAACTGGAGCGTCAGCGCCGGCACGGCCAGCAGCCACGGGAAGCTGGGCACCTCGCCGCACCCGAGGACGATCACCACCAGCACGATCATCGAGTAGAGCAGCTGCTGGAGCTGCATCAGGCAGAACGAGATCGGCAGCGCCGCCCGGGGGAAGTGGAGCGCCCGGACCAGCCCGAGGTTGCCGGAGATCGCCCGGGTGCCCGCCAGCACCGAGCTCTGGGTGAAGGTGAAGATGAAGACGCCGGTCACCAGGAAGGGGACGAAGTCCTGGACGCCGTTCCGGGTGCCGATCAGCAGACCGAAGATCAGGTAGTAGACCAGCGCGTTGAGCAGCGGGGTCGCGACCTGCCACAGCTGGCCGAGCTTGGCCTGGCTGTACTGGGCGTGCAGCCGGGCGCGGGAGAAGGCGGAGATGAAGTGCCGCCGCCCCCACAGCTGCCGGACGTACTCCGGCAGGCTCGGGCGGGCACCGCTCACCGACAGGCCGTACTTGGCGGCCAGCTCGGCCGGGGACAGGCCGTCGTCGGGCGACGCGCTGGGCGGGGAACTCACGGTCACCGCACCATCGTGGGTTGTCTCACTCACCAGTTGAAACTTTCGTCTTCAAGATGCGCGGCCAGGTGGGGCGCAGGCCTTGCGAGATCCGGATACGCCGATGCTCTCAGACCCGAGCTTGTCAGATGACGGGAGGTCGGCCCAGTCGGGTCAGGCGCCATACCGTACGCCACTTCATCGGGCGCCGGGGTCCGCACGGGCCGGACCAGCCCTCCTTGAAACCGCCGAGCCAGGCCCGCAGCGCGGCGGGCGAGGGCCGGCGGGCCAGGGTCAGCAGCAGCCAGACCCCGAGGTAGACCGGGACCAGGGGCGCGGGGAGGTTGCGACGGGCCAGCCACACCCGGTTACGGGCCACCATGCGGTGGTAGACGGCGTGCCGGCTCGGGGCCGTGGCCGGGTGGTGCAGCACCATGTCCGCGCGGTAGTCGATCATCCAGCCGGCGTTCAGGGCGCGCCAGGCGAGGTCGGTCTCCTCGTGGGCGTAGAAGAAGTCGTCCGGCAGCCCGCCGACCTCCGCGAAGACCCGGGTGCGCACCGCGTTGGCGCCGCCGAGGAAGGTGGTGACCCGCGAGGAGCGCATCGGGTCGGAGGCGCGCAGCCGGGGCACATGCCGGCGCTGGGTGGTGCCGGTCTCCGGATCGGCGATCCGGAAGCTGATGATCCCGAGCCGGGGGTCGGCGGCGAACGCCTGCCGGCACAGCTCGGCGGTGTCGGTGTTGGGCAGCAGCCCGTCGTCGTCGAGGAAGAGCAGGACGTCGACGTCGCGCCCGGCGGGGCCGAACGCCTCTATGCCGACGTTGCGGCCCGCCGGGATGCCCACGTTCTCCGGCAGCTCGACGGTCCGCACGGTCATCGGATAGCCGGTGTACTCGGGCAGCGGCGAGCCGTTGCCCACGACGACGACCTCGATCGGGTCGCCGTCCTGCTTGGCCACCGAGTCGAGCAGGGCCCGCACGTCGTCGGGGCGGTTGCCCATGGTCAGCACGACCGCGCCGAGTCGCGGCGCCTTCCCCCCGGCGCTCATCGCAGCCTGCTGGAGGCGAGGATGGACACCAGGTGGAGCACGGTCTGCAGCACGGCGATGGCCGCCAGCAGCACCACGGCGGCCCGGGTGAAGAGCAGATCGCCGTGGACGGCGTCCGCGATCCCGGCCGCGAGCATCACCAGCGAGGCCTCGACCCCGCCGACCAGGCGGTGGAACTTCAGCGCGGCCGCCGCCCGGCGGGCCAGGGCCAGGCCGGAGGAGCGCGGCACGGACGCCTCGTCGGTGACGGCCGGCAGCCCGCTGCGGGTGCGGGCCACGTCGACCAGGTCCGTCTCGGCCTTGATCAGGATCGCGCCGAGCGCGGCGAGCGTGCCGAGGAAGGCCCACTGCCACTCGGTCGTGGCGCCGGCGCCGTCCCGGTGGAAGAGGTCCGCGGCGCGCAGGCCGAAGCCGGCCAGCAGGACCGCCTCGCAGAGGTAGTGGCCCACCCGGTCGAGATACACACCCGTGATCGAGGTCTGCTTGCGCCAGCGCGCCACCTCGCCGTCCACGCAGTCCAGCAGCAGATAGAGCTGGATGAGCAGGGCGCCGAGGATCGCGCCGGTGAGACCGGGGACGAGCAGGGCGGCACCGGCCGCCACACCCGCCACGATCATCAGATACGTGAGCTGGTTGGGGCTGATCCGGGTGTTCACCAGGTGCCGGGTCCAGCGCAGCGAGATCTCCCGCATGTACAGGCGCCCGGCCCAGTGCTCGCCGCTCCGCCGGTCCTTCAGCCCCGCGGGGTGAACGACCGGACGGAGTTCAGCTACTGACGGTTTTGGCATAGTCGGCGTATGCGTCCCTGATCTCGTCGGTGGTCAGGTCGAGGTGCTCCAGGATCGTGAAGCGCCCGGGGCGGGTCTGCGGCGCGTAGGCGACGGCCTCGACGAACTCGGCGTCGGTGAAGCCGATCTCCCCGGGCAGCACGGGCAGCCCGTGCCGCCGCAGCACCTCGACCATCAGCGCGGACTGCTCATGGGCGCCGCGCAGATGCATCGCGAAGGCCGCGCCGAGGCCGACCTGCTCGCCGTGGGCGGCGGCCCGCTTGGGGTACAGCAGGTCGAAGGCGTGGCTGATCTCGTGGCAGGCGCCGGAGGCCGGGCGGGTGTCCCCGCTGATCGACATGGCGATGCCGGTGAGCACCAGGCCCTCGGAGAGGGTGGTGAGGAAGTCGTCGTCGCCGACGCCGCCGGGGTGGCGCATCACGGCCTCGCCCGCGGTGCGCGCCATGGCGGCGGCCAGGCCGTCGATCGGCTCGCCGGTCTCGCGGTGGGAGAGCTCCCAGTCCGCGATCGCGGAGATGTTGGACACCGCGTCGCCGATGCCGGACCGGACGTAGCGCACCGGGGCCTCGCGGATCACGTCCAGGTCGATGACCATGGCGATCGGGGTGGGCACCCCGTACGAGCCGCGCCCGTTGTCGTTGTCCAGGGTGGCCACCGGCGAGCAGATGCCGTCGTGCGAGAGGTTCGTCGCGACGGCGACCATGGGCAGCCCGACCCGCGCGGCGGCGTACTTCGTCGCGTCGAGGATCTTGCCGCCGCCCAGGCCGACGACCGCGTCGTAGCGCTTGCCGCGCATGGCGTCGGCGAGCCGGACGGCGTCGTCGATGGTGCCGCCGTCGACGCAGTACCAGTCGGCGCCGGGCAGCTCCGGCGCGAAGCGGTCGCGCAGCTTCAGGCCCGAGCCGCCGCTGATGGCGACGGCGAGCTTGCCCGAGCTGGAGATCCGCTGGTCGGCCAGGAGCCCCGCCAGGTCGTCCAGCGCGCCCGCGTTGATGTCAACGAAGACCGGGGACGGGATGAGGCGGGTCAGTACCGGCACGCGATCTCCCGGGCCTTGGCGAGGTCGTCGTGGTTGTCGATCTCGACCCAGGAGACCTCGCCGATCGGCGCGGTGTCGACCTGGAAGCCTCGGTTGACCAGCTCCTGGTAGCCGTCCTCGTAGTAGAGGTCGGGGTCGCGCTCGAAGGTGGCCTTGAGCGCGTCGGCCAGCTCGGCCGCGGCGGAGCTCTCGATCAGGGTGACGCCGATGTACTCGCCGCTGGCGTCGGCCGGGTCCATCAGCTTGGTGATCCGCCGGACGCCCGTGGCGGGGTCCACGACGACCTTCATCTCCTCGTCGGCGAGCTTCTTCACCGTGTCGAGGGCGAGGATGATCTTCTGCCCCCGGCCGCGCGCGTCCAGCAGCGTCTTCTCCACGGAGACGGGGTGCACGGTGTCGCCGTTGGCGAGGATCACGCCCTCCTTGAGGACGTCCCGGGCGCACCACAGGGAGTAGGCGTTGTTCCAGGTCTCGGCCTTGTCGTTCTCGACGAGGTGGAGGGTGACGCCGTACTTCTTCTCCAGGGCGGCCTTGCGCTCGACGACGGCCTCGCCGCGGTAGCCGATGACCACGGCCACGTCCGTGAGACCGACCTCGGCGAAGTTGCCCAGGGTGAGGTCCAGCACGGTGGTGGTGCCCGCGCCCTCCGGGTCCACCGGCACCAGGGCCTTGGGGAGGGTGTCGGTGTAGGGGCGCAGACGGCGTCCGGCGCCGGCTGCCAGCACGAGGCCGATCATGCGGGTTCTCCTGTTTCGTCGTGTACCGCGGGTGCTCCGGAGGAGACCCAGAACCGGATGCTCTCCACGAGCACCACGAGCGCCACCCCCACCGCCAGGGCGGTGAGCGCGACGGTGAAACCTGTGTTCGACAGCAGAGCGGCGGCGGCCGTGACCGCCAGCACCCGGCCCTCATGCCCGCCGATCGCCCGCACCAGCGGGCGGGGGGGCGCGCCGGTGCCGCCGCGAATGCGGTACACCGTGTCGTAGTGATGGTAGGCGACCGCGGCCACCAGCCCGAATGCGGCGGGCAGGGCGCCGTCCGCGCCGGAGCGGGCGGCCAGGATCAGCACCGTGCCGTACTCGGCGGCCCGCAGCACGGGGGGCACCAGCCAGTCGAGCGGGCCGGTCAGCGGGTGGGCGACGGCCCGGGCGGCGAAGGCGGCGTAGATCACCGCGCCGAGGACCGGCAGCCAGCCGCCGAAGGGGCGCGCGTAGCAGGTGGCCACCAGGAAGACGGTGCCGGCGGCCGCCATCAGCGGCGCGGCGAGGGCGACGCCGCGCCGGGCCGGGCCCTTGGCCAGCAGCTCGGCGAGCGGGCCCGAGTCGGCGAGGTCCGCCAGCGCGCGGGCGGCGCGCTCGGTCCGGCGGGCCTTGCGGGTCAGCGAGCGCAGCACCCGGCCGGCGGTGGTGTAGCAGGCGGCGAGGGCGCAGCCGGCCAGCAGGGCGTAGAAGACGATCCGGGGGGTGGTGAGCGCGGTGAGCACGGCGATCATGGCCCAGCGCTCGCCGATCGGCAGCACTATCATCCGGCGCGCCCACACGGTCCAGCCGACGCTGTCGAGCCGGTCGGAGAGGGCGGCGGTGGGGCTGTTGTTCGCTATCGCGTCGTGGTTGGCCTCGTTGAACGAGAAGTCCACGACGTGGCGGCAGGTCTGGAGCACCATGGCGCCCAGGGCGAGCGCCCAGACGTCGTCGCCCCCGCGGATCGCGCCGAGGGCGAGGCCCGCGTAGAAGGCGTACTCCTTGGCGCGGTCGAAGGTGGCGTCCAGCCAGGCGCCGAGCGTCGAGTACTGGAGGGAGTAGCGGGCGAGCTGGCCGTCGGCGCAGTCCAGGACGAAGGAGACCAGGAGCAGCGCGCCGGCGGCGACATAGCCGGAGCGGGTGCCCGTCGCGGCGCACCCGGCGGCTATGACGGCCGTGAGCAGCGAGACGGTGGTGACCTGGTTGGGGGTCAGCCCGCGGCGCGCGCACCAGCGGGCGACATAGCGCGAGTACGGGCTGATGAAGAAGGTCGTGAAGAAGCCGTCGCGGGGCTTGACCGCGGTACGGAGCCGGACCCGCTCCTCGTCGACGGAGGCGACGGCCGTCTCGGCCTCGGCGCGCTCGGTGTCGTCGGCCGGGACGCGGGCGACCAGCACGCCCAGGTCCACGCGCCGCACGGGGACCCCGGCGGTGTCGAGGGCCTCGGCGATGTCGTCGGGGGCGGTGCGGCCGGCGGCGGCCGCGGCGAGGGCCGCGCGGCGGGGGGCGTCCGCCCGTACGGCGCCGGGCAGCGCGCTCGCGTCGAACCGCGGGTCGGTGAGGGCCAGCCGCAGGGCGTGCCGGTGCGCGACCAGCCGGGGGTCCACCACGGCGACCCGCTCGCGGGCGGGCAGGCCGGCGATCCGGGCCGGGAGGTCGTCCGGAGTGGCCGTGATCACGTCATAGCCCAGCGACCGCAGGTCGCCCTCCAGGCGCGACCCGGCGACCGGCGGACCGGTGAGGATGGCGGTCGACAGACGAACTCACTCCTTGCAAGCCCTTGGATGCTGGCACGCCGGCGTGGCCGTACCAGGACGGGTGGTGTCCGGGCAGCGGTCGCGGCACACCGCGCGGACGGTCCGCGCGGATGCGCGGTGCCGTACGGGACCGGGGAGCCGATCCCCACCGGTCGGACCGGGCGGACGGCGTGTCGGCGAGGGTATCGGATCGCCGGGGGCGCGCGTTCATCGGCCGTTCACGCCCCGATCAGCGCGTGGGAGCCGATGCGAGCCATGCGAACCGGTGCGACCGGCGCGGTGCCCCTGGGCCGTGTCCCGCCGACCGCTCGGATCATCATGGTGGATTCCGACCGCCCAGGACAAACCCCGCCCCCGGGCGCCGTGGGGCGGAACCGCCCCCGGCCCCCACCGCGCCGAACGGT
Source organism: Streptomyces sp. URMC 123 (assembly GCF_051386515.1). NCBI lineage: Bacteria > Bacillati > Actinomycetota > Actinomycetes > Kitasatosporales > Streptomycetaceae > Streptomyces > Streptomyces sp. URMC 123. The sequence goes on from NZ_JBPQTV010000078.1 coordinate 13,662, forward strand.
GAAACCGCTGGTCAGCACAGTGATAACCGTATTCGGTCCCATGTTGCCGCATACCCCCCACCCGTAGTTCACTGTGATCGCGGCCGATGCCCTTCGGCCCCTTCACGACCGATTCCGACCGTTTCGGAAAGGCGGCGTTTTCATGGGCGCGGGGCACGACCACGGACACACGCACGGCGGGGGGCTGCCGAAGGGGGCCTCCGGGACCGTGTCGGCCGCCTATCGGGGGCGGCTGCGGATCGCCCTGGCGATCACCGTCACCGTTCTCGTCGCGGAGATCGTCGGCAGCGTGCTGACCGGCTCGCTCGCCCTGCTCGCGGACGCGGGGCACATGGCCACGGACGCCGTCGGGGTCTCCATGGCGCTGATCGCGATCCACTTCGCCAATCGGCCGGCCAGCGAGCGCCGCACCTACGGCTGGGCGCGGGCGGAGATCCTCGCGGCCCTGCTCAACTGTGTGCTGCTGCTCGGCGTCGGCGGCTACATCCTGATCGAGGCCGTCGACCGGCTGCTGGAGCCGACGGACGTGCCCGGGGGCGCGACCGTCGTCTTCGGCCTGATCGGCCTGGTGGCCAACGCGATCTCGCTGAGCCTGCTGATGCGCGGCCAGAAGGAGAGCCTCAATGTGCGGGGGGCCTTCCTGGAGGTGCTCTCGGACGCGCTCGGCTCGCTCGCCGTGGTGATCGCCGCGCTGGTGATCATGACGACCGGGTGGCAGCAGGCCGACCCCATCGCCTCGCTGGTGATCGGCCTGATGATCGTCCCCCGTACGGTGAAGCTGTTCCGCGAGGCGATCGACGTCCTGCTGGAGGCGGCTCCGAGGGATGTCGACATGGCCGAGGTCCGGGCGCACATCCTGGCGCTGCCGGGCGTGGAGGGCGTGCACGACCTCCATGTGTGGACCATCACCTCCGGGATGCCCGTGCTCTCCGCCCATGTCGTGGTGGGCGCGCAGACCCTGGACTCGGCCGGGAACGAGAAGATGCTGCACGAGCTCCAGGACTGTCTCCGCGGCCACTTCGACGTGGAGCACTGCACCTTCCAGCTGGAGCCCGGCGGTCACGCGGCGCACGAGGACGGGTTCTGCCGCTGACGGCGCCCCCTCCCGACGAGGCCGGCGCCCCCGCGGCGACACCCGCAGCGCACCGCACCGGCGGCCTCACCCGTACCGCGCCGCACCGGCGACGCTCGACCGGTCCGTGAGGTGGCCGGTTCCCATCGGACATACGGTGCGATGAACGAAGTTCCCCACCGGATCTACGGCAGACTTGATCGACGTAGCCCACCAGAAGGATGATCATGCCGACCACACCAGCCACCGCGGCGGACAACGCGTCGAACGGCACCTCAGCACCGATCATGCTCGAACTGGTCGACGAGAGCGGCACCACGATCGGCACCGCCGAGAAGCTCTCCGCCCATCTGCCGCCCGGCCGGTTGCACCGGGCGTTTTCGGTCTTCCTCTTCGACGAGTCCGGGCGGCTGCTGCTCCAGCAGCGCGCGCTGGGCAAGTACCACTCCCCCGGTGTCTGGTCGAACACCTGCTGCGGCCACCCGTACCCCGGCGAGGCCCCCTTCGCGGCCGCGGCCCGCCGTACGGCGGAGGAGCTGGGCGTCTCCCCCGCGCTGCTCGCCGAGGCCGGCACGGTCCGCTACAACCACCCCGACCCGGCGTCCGGGCTGGTCGAGCAGGAGTACAACCACCTCTTCGTGGGCCTGGTGAAGGGCGAGCCGCGGCCGGACGCGGAGGAGGTCGGCGACACCGCGTTCGTCACGGCGGCCGAGCTGGACCGGCTCCACGCGGAGCGCCCCTTCTCGGCGTGGTTCATGACCGTGCTGGACGCCGCTCGGCCGGCGATCCGCGAGCTCACGGGGGAGTCGGCCGGCTGGTGAGCGGCACCGCCGCCCACACCACCTTGCCGCCGCCGCTGGTGTGCTCGGCGTCACAGGTGCCGCCCGCCGCTTCCGCGATCGTCTTCACGAGGAGCAGCCCCCGCCCCCCGGTCCGGCCCTGATCGGCCTCCAGCGGTTTGGGGCGGTAGGGGTGGTTGTCCTCGACGGCGACCCTGATCCAGCCCGCGCCCACGGACACCTCCACGGCGACCTGCGGCGAGAGCAGGGCGGCGTGCCGCACCGCGTTGGTGACCAGCTCGGAGACGATCAGCAGCAGGTCCCCGACCAGGTCGTCGGGGATCGGCACCCGCTGGTGGGCGAGGAGGTCGCGGACCGCGCGGCGGGCCCGCGGCACGGAGGCGTCCAGCGCCGGGGCGGTGAAGCGCCAGACGCCCTCGTACGGGCGGGGCGCGGTCGGCACGGCCGTCCCCTCCACGACGGGAAGCCGTCCCGGGGCCGGCCGGGGGACCGGCCTCGGATCGGGTGGGACGCTTCCGCGGATTTCCATGCCCGGCACCCACTCTCGAACTCGCTCGAACTCGCGCGCGACGATCCCACGGCTCGATCGGCGGCGCCGGGCCCCTCGGTGAGGCCCGGCGGACCGCCGTTCAGCATCGAGTGTTGGGGAGCCATTGGTCCGTACCCATGCGCTGAACGCAAGTCAGCGCCTATCGACGGCTTCTGCCCCTTGTGCTTGGCGCGGGATCAGCTGGGCGACTGATCCTGTCCTTCTTGTTCCGACTTGGAAAAACGATCCGTCGGCGCTCCCGCCCGGGTTTCGCGGGCCCGCTCGTCGTTGACCATGCCGACGATCCGCCGCCCGCCGACGCCGACCGCGAGCAGCCCGAGCCCGTCGAAGAGCAGCGCCAGCGAGAAGAAGGTGCCGATGACGTAGCGGCTGCTGGTCGGCCAGTCCATCAGCACCAGCAGGCCGAGCAGCAGTCCGAAGGCGCCCTGCACCAGGGTCCAGCCGAACTGCGGGCCGCGCACCACCGCGCTGCCCACCACCCGGAACACCCCTCCGGTGAGGAAGAGCAGCGCGGCGAACATGGTCAGCCCGGAGGCGGCGGTCTCCGGATGGCGGACGACGACCACGCCGGCCGCGAGGTTGAGCGCCGCGACCACCGCGCCCAGCCAGAAGAAGTTGGTGGTCCGGGACTGCACCGCGTGCAACAGCCCGACCAGCCCGCCGATGAGCAGCAGCCAGCCGAACAGGATCATGGAGGTGAGCGTCGCCACCCCGACGTACACCAGGCCGACCAGGCCGGCGAGCACCAGGATCGCGCCCAGTACGGCGAGAAAGCCGAAGCCGCGGCTGAGCCGGGCACCGGCCGGAGCGGTCTTCGCCATGCGTGCCTCCTCGTCGGGCCGGGCGGACGCGCCTTTCCGATGCTAGCCGGATGCCCCGTCATCGGCGGTCCGACGCCCCGGCGCCCGGCGGGATCGGCCCCGGTGGCACCCGGATAGCATCCCGGCCATGGATCACCCGAGCCCCGACGCCCGGCTGCTGACGGACATCAGCGACGGCATCGCCACCGTGACCGTTCATCACCCCGCCAAGCGCAACGCCATGACGACCGCCATGTGGCGGGAGCTGCCCGTGATCCTCGACCGGCTGGCGGCCGACCCCGGGGTGCGGGTGCTGGTCCTGACCGGCTCGGGCGACACGTTCTGCGCGGGCGCGGACATCGGCTCACTGCGCGCGGGAGGGCTGGAGGGGGCGGACGGGTCGGACAGGGCGGACGAGGCGGACGGGCCGGAGGCCGCGCAGGCCCTGGCCGTGGTCGCCGAGGAGGCCCTCGCGGCCTTCCCCAAGCCCACCCTGGCCGCGATCCGCGGCTACTGCGTGGGCGGCGGCTGCCAGCTCGCCGCGGTCTGCGATCTGCGGTTCGCCGCGGAGGGCTCGTCCTTCGGGATCACCCCGGCGAGGCTCGGCATCGTCTACGGGGCGGCCTCCACCCGGCGGCTCACCGCCCTGGTCGGCCCGGCGCTCGCCAAGTACCTGCTCTTCTCCGCCGAGCTGATCGACGGCGAGCGGGCGCTGCGCGGCGGACTGGTCGACGAACTGTTGCCCGCCGGTGAACTCGACGCGCGAGTGGCCTCCTTCGCCCGGCTGCTGGCCTCGCGCTCGCTGCTCACCCAGGCCGCCGCCAAGGAGTTCACCGCGGGCCCGACGACGCCGGAGCGGGTGGCGTACTGGGCGCGGCAGGCACGCGCCAGCGGCGACACCGCGGAGGGTGTCGCCGCCTTTCTGGAGCGCAGGCGGCCGAGGTTCACCTGGCCCGAGTGAATGCACCCCCGTGGCGCTCACCCGGTCCGGCGGCCCCGGCCGCCCCGTCGGTCATCCGCGCAGGGGCTCGGCGCGCGGGGCGAACCGGCTGGCGGCCCGGACCGCCGCGACGAGCTCGGGCGGCGCGGTGGCGGGCGAGCCGGCGTCATAGGGCGGCCGCGGGTCGTACTCGTGGCCGAGCTGGATCTCCTGGGCCACGGTGTCCCCCGCGACCAGTCCCGCCAGTACGTACGCCATGTCCATGCCGGCCGAGACGCCGGCGGCGCTGATGTACTTGCCGTCGATCACGTGGCGTTCCTCGACCGGTTCCACGCCGAGGTCGCGGAGCCGGTCCAGCGCCAGCCAGTGGGTGGTGGCGCGGCGACCCTTGAGAGGCCCGGCCGCCGCCAGGAGCAGGGCGCCGGTGCACACCGTCGCCGTCCAGGTGGTGGTGGCGTCCACGGCCCGCAGCCACGCGTGCAGCGCGCCGTCCAGCGGGACGTCGGCCTCGCCCTGCCCGCCGGGGACGACCAGGATGTCCGCCTCGGTCACCTCGTCGAGGGCGGCGTCGGCCACCAGGGCGAGGCTGCCGGAGGTGTCGCGCACCGGGCCGGGGCGCTCGGCCACGAACACGGTCTCGGCGCCGGGCAGCCGGCTCAGCACGTCGTACGGGCCGACCGCGTCGGTGGCCATGAAGCGGTCGAAGAGCGGGATGACTATGCGCATCAGAGGCGTTCTTCCCGTGGGGTGCGGATGGGGGCGGCGGTGCGCGCGGGGGCACGCCCGGGGGACGGCGCGGCCGGTCGGGCCGGTGCGGACGGCGGGACCGGCGGGGCCGGTGGGCGGAACCGCCGCCGGTACTCCGCGGGCGCCGCGCCCAGGGTCCGTACGAAGGCCCGGCGCATGGCCTCCGGCGTGCCGTAGCCGCAGTGGCGGGAGATCTCCTCGATCCCGTCCGCCGTGTCCTCCAGCAGCCGGCGGGCCGTCTCCAGCCGCACCCGGTCGACATAGCGACCCGGCGTCATGCCGACCTCGCTCCGGAAGGCGCGGGCGAAGTGCCGGGGCGAGAGCCTGGCCCGGCGGGCCAGGGCCTCGACCGACAGATCGGCCTCCGGGTGCTCGACGACCCACTGCTGCACGTCCCGCAGGGGCAGCCGCTTGGCGGTCTGCGCGGCGAGCTGCGTGCTGAACTGCGTCTGGTTGCCGGGGCGGCGCAGGAAGACCACCATGTGGCGGGCGATGGACAGCGCCGCGTCCCGGCCGAGGTCCTCCTCGACCAGGGCGAGCGCGAGGTCGATGCCGGCGGTGACGCCGGCGGAGGTGGCGACGTTCCCGTCCCGGACGTAGATGGGCTCGGGGTCGACCCGCGCCGTCGGGCAGGCCCGCTCCAGCCGTTCGGAGGCCGCCCAGTGGGTGGTCACCCTGCGCCCCTCCAGCAGTCCTGCCGCACCGAGCAGAAAGGCGCCGGTGCAGACGGAGACCACGCGGCGCGTCCGCGGGGCGGTCTCCCGGAGCCAGTCGATCAGCGCGGGGTCGACGTCCCAGCTGCCCTGGCCGCCCGGTACGACGAGGGTGTCCGGGGGAATCGCGTCCGCGATTCCGGTGTCGGGCGTGATGAGCAGCCCGCTGGCGCTGCGCACCGGGGCGCCGTCGACCGTGGCGGTGCGCACGGCGTAGGCGTCGGTCCGCCCCAGATAGCGCTCGGCACCGGTGAACACCTCCAGGGGACCCGTCACATCGAGGGTCTGGATGCCCTCGTAGAGCACGATGAGGACCGTGCGGCGGGGCGGGAGGCCGCCCGGCGTCCGTGCGGCGGTGGACCCGGTCATGGGCTCCATCGTGGTGCCGTCGCGCGATGGCCGCAATGACGAGGAGCCCACCCTTTCTGCCATGGCGTCCGCGGCGGCCGGAGAGAGCGCGAGTAGCGTGCGGTGCATGACCTCCACGACGCTGCCCGCACGGGCGGGACGCCACTGTTACCAAGCCGTCAATCCCCTGCACTCCACGGTGTACTTCTCGCCGGACTACACCCGCGAGCTCACGGCCATAGGGCTGGCGGACCGCCCCGCCGCGTACTTCGCCGGCCGGGCCGCCGCGATGGGGCGGGTGGGCCCCGGGGTCGTCACCGCGACCTTCTACAACTTCGGGCCGGAACTGGTCGCCCGCCATGTGCCGGGGATCTGGGAGATCGCCTCGCCCGAGGCGGTGCTCGCCGCGCGGCTGCGCAGCGCGGACGCCACGCTGCGCCGGCTGCTGGGTGACGACGTGGTGACCTCGCCGGAGATGGCGGAGGCCGCGGAGCTCGCCCTGCGGGCGGCGGAGGGCTGCCGGCCGGGTGGCCGGCCGCTGTACGCGGCGCACGCCGAGCTGCCGGTGCCCGAGGAGCCGCACCTGGCGTTCTGGCACGCGGCGACGCTGCTGCGCGAGCACCGTGGCGACGGGCACGTGGCGATGCTCCTCGCGGCCGGCCTGGACCCCGTGGAGGCGCTGGTGAGCCACACGGCCAGCGGCAAGGGCATGACGCCGGACTTCGCGGTGGCCACGCGCGGGCTGACCCGGGCCGACTGGGACGCCGCCGAGGAGCGGCTGCGCGAGCGCGGGCTGGTGACCGCCGAGGGCGGGCTGACGGCGGCGGGCACGGAGCTGCGCGAGCACATCGAGGAGGAGACGGACCGGCTGGACCTGGCGCCGTACGAGCACCTCGGGGCGGCCGGGGTGGCGCGGCTGACCGAACTGGCGGGCGGCTGGACGCGGACCGCGGTGGAGGCGGGGGCGTTCCCGCCGGCGCTGTTCGGCAAGGGCTGACCGGCGCGGGCCGTACGGAGCGCGTACGGAGCAGGGGGTCGGGCCTCGCACCGTACGGGCGTGGGGCCGGGCCTCCGTCCGTACGGAGCAGGGGCCCGGCTCGACCGTACGGAACACCAGCCGGCCGCCTCGGACCGTACGGAACACCGGCCGGCCTCCGTCCGTACGGGCGCGGGCCCGGCTCGACCGTACGGGCGCGGGCCGGGCCTCGCTCCGTACTGCGGGAGGGCCGGTCGGGGGACGGCCGGGTTTGCGCGGGCCCACACCGGCAACCCGCCCGTTACCGGCATCGGCCGGCGGACCAGCGGACAGGGAGGCCCCAGATGTTCCGTGCCATCGCCGACATTCTGCGCGCCATCGGCGGAACGCTCGCTTCCGTGGTGACGTTGCCGTTCCGGGCGGTCGCCCGGCTCTTCGGCGGAGCGTCCCGGAGCGGGGGCCGCGCCCGTCGACCACCGCGCTGTCGCACCCACCTGCCAGAATGCGGACGGACTACCAGTCTGACGACAAGGCGGAACGGATCGTGACGACGTCGATTGAGGGCAGGATCGCCGAGGAGCTCGGCGTACGGGAGCGGCAGGTGAAGGCGGCCGTCGAGCTGCTCGACGGCGGGGCCACCGTGCCGTTCATCGCGCGCTACCGCAAGGAAGCCACCGAGATGCTCGACGACGCGCAGCTGCGCTCGCTCGAGGAGCGGCTGCGCTATCTGCGGGAGCTGGAGGAGCGGCGCGCCGCGATCCTGGAGTCGGTCCGGGCGCAGGGCAAGCTCGACGCGGCGCTGGAGGAGCGCATTCGCACGGCCGACTCCAAGGCCCGGCTGGAGGACATCTATCTGCCGTTCAAGCCCAAGCGGCGCACCAAGGCGCAGATCGCGCGCGAGGCGGGGCTCGAACCGCTCGCCGACGCGCTGCTCGCCGACCCGTCGGTGGAGCCGCTGACCGCGGCCGCCGCGTTCGTCGACGCCGACAAGGGGGTGGCGGACGCCGCCGCCGCGCTGGACGGCGCCCGGGCCGTGCTCACCGAGCGGTTCGGCGAGGACGCCGATCTGATCGGCGAGCTCCGCGAGCGGATGTGGAACCAGGGGCGCCTCGTCGCGAAGGTCCGTGAGGGCAAGGGCGACGCCACGGAGGGTCCGGCGGCCAAGTTCGCCGACTACTTCGACTTCTCCGAGCCGTTCACCCAGCTCCCCTCGCACCGGGTGCTGGCGATGCTGCGCGGCGAGAAGGAGGAGGTTCTCGACCTCGTGCTGGAGCCGGAGGCGCCGGACGCCGCGGCCGAGGGCCCCACGTCGTACGAGCGGACCATCGCGCGGCACTTCGGGATCGCCGACCGGGGACGGCCGGGCGACCGCTGGCTGCTGGACACCGTCCGCTGGTGCTGGCGCACCCGCGTCCAGGTCCACCTCGGGATCGATCTGCGGCTGCGGCTGAAGCAGGCGGCCGAGGACGAGGCGGTTCGCGTCTTCGCCGCGAACCTGCGCGACCTGCTGCTCGCCGCGCCGGCCGGCGGGCGCGCCACGATGGGCCTGGACCCCGGCTATCGCACGGGCGTGAAGGTGGCGGTGGTCGACGCGACGGGGAAGGTCGCCGCCACGGACACGATCCACCCCCATGTGCCGCGGCAGCGGTGGGAGGAGTCGCTGACCACGCTGGCGCGGCTGGCCCGCGAGCACGGCGTGGAGCTGATCGCCATCGGCAACGGCACCGCCTCCCGGGAGACGGACCGGCTCGCGGCCGAGCTGTGCGCCCGGCACCCGGAGTTGAAGCTCACCAAGGTGATGGTCTCCGAGGCCGGCGCCTCGGTGTACTCCGCGTCCGCGTTCGCCTCCCAGGAGCTGCCGGACCTCGATGTCTCGCTGCGCGGCGCGGTGTCGATCGCCCGGCGGCTCCAGGACCCGCTGGCCGAGCTGGTGAAGATCGACCCCAAGTCGATCGGCGTGGGCCAGTACCAGCACGACCTGTCCGAGGTGAAGCTCTCCCGCTCCCTGGACGCGGTGGTCGAGGACTGTGTGAACGGCGTCGGCGTCGACGTCAACACCGCGTCGGCGCCGCTGCTCGGCCGGGTCTCCGGCATCGGCGCGGGCCTGGCCGAGAACATCGTGGCGCACCGCGATGCGCACGGCCCCTTCCGAACGCGCAAGCAGCTCAAGGACGTTCCGCGGCTCGGCCCCAAGGCGTACGAGCAGTGCGCGGGCTTCCTCCGCATCCCCGGCGGCGAGGACCCGCTGGACGCCTCCAGCGTGCACCCGGAGTCGTATCCGGTGGTGCGGGCGATCGTCTCCTCGACCGGCGCCGAGGTGAAGCAGCTCATCGGCAACACGGCGGTGCTGCGCTCCCTGAAACCGGCCGACTTCGTGAACGACTCGTTCGGTCTGCCGACCGTCACCGACATCCTGAGGGAGCTGGAGAAGCCGGGGCGCGACCCGCGGCCGGCGTTCCGCACGGCGACCTTCAAGGAGGGCGTCGAGAAGATCGGCGACCTGGAGGCCGGGATGATCCTGGAGGGCGTGGTCACCAATGTGGCAGCGTTCGGGGCGTTCGTGGACGTCGGTGTGCACCAGGACGGTCTGGTGCACGTCTCCGCGATGTCCAGGACGTTCGTCAAGGACCCCCGGGAAGTGGTGAAGCCGGGGGACATCGTGCGGGTGAAGGTGATGGAGGTCGACATCCCGCGCAAGCGGATCTCGCTGACGCTGCGGCTCGACGACGAGGCGTCGCCGTCCGGCGGGGGCGGGCGGGAGCGGTCGCCGGGGGCGCGTGAGCGTTCGCCGGGCGCCGGTGGCAGTGGGGGCGGCGCGCGGCG
>NZ_JBPQTV010000079.1:0-23084 GCF_051386515.1 Streptomyces sp. URMC 123
CGCGCCACAAGCAACGTGACCGTGGTCGTCGCGCAACCCGCCCGGAGGGCGCACGTCACGGACGACCCACAACGTGGACGTCGCGCGAACCGAGCCGGAGGCTACCCCGTCGCGCCCTGCTGATCCGCGACACCCACCGGCGACGCCGCAAACGGAAGGACGGCGGCCTCCGCTTGCTGCGTCAGGGGGTCGCCCACCGGCCCGGCGACGGCGGGCGCAACCGCACCCGCGGCGGGCCGCCCGGGCCGGAACAGGTCCCACGCCACGAAGAGCGCGGCGATCGCGATGGTCGGCCAGATCCGCTGCTCGCCGATGCGCTCGGTCAGCCAGCCGACGGCGACGTAGAGCAGGGCGGGGATGGCGTACATGCCGCGCGGCACCCGGAAGCGCGCGCTGACCTCCGGCGGCGGCAGCGGCCAGGGCCGGCGGCGGGTGGGCACGGATTCGATCGGCGGCTGCGGCGTCGCCATCGTGAGCTCCTTCGGGTGCGGGACGGGCGATTGAAGGTGCGGAACGTACGAGAGGTGCGGAACCTGCGAGACGTGCGAGACGTACGGGTCGTACGGAACGCTCGGGCGGAGCCGCGGCACGGAGGAACGGAGCCGCGGCGCGGAGACTCGGCGCGGCGACCCGCTCATGCCAGCTGCCGGTCGAGCCGGTCTATGGCCAGCCGCTCCCGGCCGATGAGCAGTTGCGGAAAGCGCGGGTCCTCCCGCAGCGCGGTGAGCATCCGCGCGGCCGTCTCCCAGGAGCACCACGGCTCCGTGGCGATGCCCAGCGGCCGTACGGCGAAGTCGCTGGCCGCGGCGACCAGGAGGATCGCCGAGTCGAGCACATGCGCGGCGGAGTGGACCCCGACGGGAAGCGCGCCGCGGACGACCGCGTCGGCGATGCCGGCGCCGGTCTCCTTGGCCAGGGTGGGGTCGTCGAGCCGCCGGTACCACGCGCACTCGCGGGTGTTTCTCGGCTGGGGGATCAGGACCTTCCCCGTGGCCTGGGCGACTCTGCCGTCGACGTCGCGCGGCTCGTACCGCCAGCCGCCCCGCGCGTCCATCCGGTACGTGCTGCCGAAGTCGGCGACGAGCGCGTTGCGCGGGGTGATCACCGCCGTCGCGAGCCGGCGGTCGCGCACGACCAGCAGGGAGATGGAGAGGGTGAAGTCCGCGCCCACGGCGAGCCAGTTCTCCAGGGAGCCGGCGACGGCCATGGTGAGCACGGGCCGGTTGGCCTCGACGCAGGCGCGGGCGCGGGCCCGCATCTCCTCGCGGGAGTGGTCGAGGTCGTTGAGCAGGGTCAGACCGTGCCGGTGGTGGCGCGCCATCGCCTGCTCCAGGTGCATCACGAGCCGGCGGTGCAGGGCCCTGCCCTCGCGCGCCCAGTGCGCGCTGGCGGCCGCGGCGCCGCGCGGCTCGGCCGGGGGGAGGTCGGCGGTGATGGGCTGCTGGGTGAGGAGGGCGATGCGGTCCTCGGGGGCGCGCGGCGCGAGGTCGAGGGAGTCCTCGATCGAGTAGCCGGCGCGGCTTGCGTCGAAGGTACGGATGAGTTCGTGCCGGACGGGCTCGGCGCCCGTCATGGCTATCGCGGTCACCTCGGTGCAGGGCGACGGATCGTCGCTGTTCAGCGCTTGGTAGCTGGCCACCGCAAGACCTCCGTGCGAACGGGACTCCAACGTGCGCGAGCTTTTCAGCCACACCCTACAACTGACCGCGAGGAGCGAAGTGTTGATGTTGGGCAGGCAGTAGTGCGGTAGTACTCACATCCAGATTGCCGCACTGCACACAGTGAAGCTCTCCGGGATGATTTACGGCACTCTTACGTTCCGAAGTGCTGATGTCTCAACTCCCCCGAGGGTACGCTTACATGGTCGGGCAGCACGCCCGGCGTCGCACTGGACACGGGGGACCGGTGCGCCCAGACGACGTGTCCTTTGTGGGAGGCTGCCGCACCAGGACCGGAACGCGTCGGCATCCCGCGGGCACTTTTGCACAAGGGGAGGACCGCAGTGGCCGAAGAATCTCAGAGGCGCAATCGCCGGGAAGACAAGCCGAAGCCGATCGTGGTCAGCGTCCGCTTTCCGGATCTGCTGCTCCAACAGGTCCACGCGTACGCGGCGGTCATGAACACCACGGCCAACGCGTTCATCAGGGAAGCCGTTGCCGACAGCCTGCGCGAGAAGATCAGGACACCGGAGTTCAAGGCGGCCACCGAGGCGCACCTGAGGCGCGCCCAGGCCACGGTGGCCGTGCTCGGGGTGAATCCCGATCCGCACAGCGGGTCCGGCGCCGCCCCGGCGGACGGCGGGGCCGCGGAGACCACGGAGGACGAGGGCCGTGACGTGGCATGAGGGCCGGACCGGCCGGCCCGTGAGACCCGTGCGCTCTCCGGCTTGGTGGTTATAAGGAGCGAGATGCCGACGGCGGGGTCCGTACGCTCCGGGCCCCGCCGCCTCCGTACGCGACCTCTGTCACGCGCGGGCCGACGCCTCCGGTGCCCCGGAAGTCCCCGCCGAGGCCGACGCCTCCGGTGCCTCGGAAGTCCCCGCCGAGGCCGGCGTCCCCGAAGTCCCCGCCGGTCCCGGCGCCTTCGGCGACTCGGCGGCGCCCTCCCCGCGCCTTTCGACCTTCCGCATCAGCAGCGCGTAGCCGAGACCCGTGACCGTGCCCACCAGCGCGCAGCCCAGCCAGAGCGCGTCCCGGCCGTACCGGTCGATGACGTGGCCGCCCACCAGCGGCGCCACGAGCGCGGCCACCGACCACGACATCGTGTACACGCCCTGGTAGCGCCCCCGGCCGTGGACCGGCGAGAGCCGCACCACCAGCCCCATCTGGGTGGGCGAGTTGACGATCTCGGCCAGCGTCCAGACGCAGACGGTGAGCGCGTACACCGCCAGCGAGTCCGCGAAGGCCGTCAGCCCGAAGCCGTAGCCGGCGACCAGCGCCGAGATCACCAGCAGCCGCCCGGGGTCGCGGTGCTCGATGAACCGGGTCACCGGCAGCTGGAGCAGCACGATCAGCACGCCGTTGACGGCGATCACCAGTCCGAAGTCCGAGCTGGAGAAGCCGGCCTCGCCCATCGCCACCGGCAGGGACACATAGGCCTGGGAGAAGATCAGCGAGATCAGGAAGGACAGCCCGACGACGCCCATGAAGGGCCCGTCGCGCAGCACCGAGCCGAGCCCGACCGCCGCCGCTCCGCCGGAGCCGTCCGCCGCGCCGCCGCCTGAGCCGTCCGCCGCGGCGCCACCGGCGCCGGCTGCCGCGCCCGCCCGCTCCGGCCGGGACTCCGGCAGCTTGACGAAGACGAGGATCGCGCAGGCCAGCGTCATCACGGCCTCGCCCAGGAAGCCCGCCCGGTAGCTGTGTTCGGCGATGAGGCCCGCGGCCACCGAGGAGAACGCGAAACCGAGGTTGATCGCCCAGTAGTTGAGGGCGAAGGCCCGCACCCGGTCCTCGGGCGCGACGATGTCCGCCATCATCGCCTGCACGGCGGGCCGGGAGGCGTTGCTGGCCGCGCCCACCAGGAAGGCCACGACCGCGATCGCGGCCGGGTGCTCCATGAAGCCGAGCAGCGCCACGGTCAGCGCCGTGGCCGTCTGGGAGATCATCAGCGTGGGGCGGCGGCCGAGCCGGTCGGTCAGCACGCCGCCGACCACGGAGGAGATCACCCCGCCCAGCCCGTGCAGGGCGGCGACCAGGCCCGCGTAGGAGGCGGAGTAGCCGCGCTCCACGGTCAGGTAGAGCGCCAGAAACGTGGCGACGAACCCCCCGAGCCGGTTGACCAGGGTCGATGCCCACAGCCACCAGAAGGCGCGCGGCAGCCCCGAGACGCTGGCGCGCACGCCGCGTCCCAGCCTTGATATGGACATGCTGTTCCCCCGATGACCCCGACAGCCGAGCGATGTAAGCGCCACATGGCGGAGGCGCATGTTACCGGCGTCCCGGGCCGAGGACCAGCGAATATTCGATTAGGCTCGTTGCCATGGCCGACGCACCGTACAAGCTGATCCTCCTCCGCCACGGCGAGAGCGAGTGGAACGCGAAGAACCTCTTCACCGGTTGGGTGGACGTCAACCTCAACGAGAAGGGCGAGAAGGAGGCCCGGCGCGGCGGCGAGCTGCTGACCGCCGCGGGCCTGCTCCCCGACGTCGTGCACACCTCGCTCCAGAAGCGCGCGATCCGCACCGCGCAGATCGCCCTGGAGGCGGCCGACCGGCACTGGATTCCGGTCCACCGCTCCTGGCGGCTGAACGAGCGGCACTACGGCGCGCTCCAGGGCAAGGACAAGGCTCAGACGCTCGCCGAGTTCGGCGAGGAGCAGTTCATGCTGTGGCGCCGCTCGTACGACACGCCCCCGCCGCCGCTCGAGGACGGCACCGAGTGGTCGCAGAGCGACGACCCGCGCTACGCCACCATCCCGCCGGAGCTGCGGCCGCGCACCGAGTGCCTCAAGGACGTCGTCGTCCGGATGCTGCCGTACTGGTACGACGGCATCGTCCCGGACCTGCTCGCCGGCCGCACGGTGCTGGTGGCCGCCCACGGCAACTCGCTCCGCGCGCTGGTCAAGCACCTCGACGGCATCTCCGACGCCGACATCGCGGGCCTGAACATCCCCACCGGCATCCCGCTCTCCTACGAGCTCGACGCCGACTTCCGCCCGGTCGTCAAGGGCGGCACCTACCTCGACCCGGAGGCCGCGAAGGCCGCCATCGAGGCCGTGAAGAACCAGGGCAAGAAGAAGTAAGTTTTGTGATCATGCCCCTCACCTGCGCGTTCAGTGCAGATGGGGGGCATTTCACAGCCCTGGGCCCGCTGTGGGCCCTCAGTGTCCGGGATCTTGCGGTCGGAGTGCCCGGCTGAGTGCCTTCCGGGCGCGGTCCCGGCTGCTGGGCATGAGGTGCGCGTACACCTTCAGAGTCAGGCCCGGGTCGGAGTGCCCCAGGTACTCGCTGACGGCCTTGATGCTCTCCCCGGCGTCCAACAGAACGGACGCGTAGAAGTGCCTTAGCGCGTGCATGCCATGCTCGCGGGCGGCGGCGTGCTCTCGGCTCTTGGCCTTGGGGATGACGCCCGCCTTGGCCAGCGCCGGCTTCCAGTGGTCCTCGTTCAGCGACGTGCGCCAGACGTGGCTGCCGTTGGGCCCGCTGAAGATCAGGTGCTTGGTCACGGGTTGGCCGTTTGCTCGCATCCACGGCAACGTGACCTTGACGGGCGGGAAGCGCTCTATGTGCTCCTTGAGCGCTTCTGCCACGGGATCGGGCAGAGGGACATCGCGGAGCTTGCCGCCTTTCGGGGGTGCGAACACGGGCTTGCTCACGCTGAGCTTGAGTTGCTGCACCACGTGCAGGGTGCCGCTGTCGAAGTCCAGCTCATCGACGCTCAGCCCAAGGATCTCGCCCTGTCGCAGGCCGCATCCGGCCCCCACGTCGACCAGGGGGCGGAACCGTTCGACCATGGCGGCGCGCACGGCGAAGACGCGTTCCGGCTCCCAGGGAACGACACGGCGCAGGCCCATCTCGGGGAGCGTTACCGTGCGCGAGTTGCACGGGTTCCGGCGTAGGTAGCCGTCTTCCACCGCCGCACTGAGGACGGCACGGACGTTGGAGAAGATCACGCGGGCGTACGCGCCGGACATGCCGGACGCTTCTAGCTGCGTCACGAACTCGCGAATGTGGCTCGGCTGGAACGATCCGAGAGGACGCGCCCCGATGCGCGGGAAGGCATGCAGCCTGAGTTGGGACTGCATCGAAGCACGGGTGTTCGGGTCCCCGCTCTGGCTCGCGAGCCACTCTTCCGCGAACTCCTGAAAGGAGGTCCGGGAGGCGTTCGGGTCGATGTAGTCGCCGCGGGCCACGTCCGCAGTGATTTTGCTCAGCCACTGCTCGGCGAAGCGCTTCTGCCCGTCGGCGAAGGACTTGCTCTTGCGGTTGCCGTCGGGGGCGAAGTAGCGGGCGCGGTAGCGCATGCCCGTGCCGTAGCGCTCGGTCTTGACTCGGACGGTCTTGCCGTCGGCGTTGGTCTCGGTCTTGTACCAGCGGTCTTGGATACTGCCTGCCATGGTCAGGCGTGTCCCTTCAGGAGGTGGGTGGTAGCGGCCATCCGGCCGGTTTGCGGGTGCGCTGGGGAAGGCCCGCTACTTGCTGCGGGCCTGGTCACCGGCTGTTTGGAGTGCTAGCGGGGTTGCTACCGGTAGCTGTGGGCGTGCTACCGGTAGCAACCTCCGGGGAGCCGTCAGGCGGCTTCGAGCGCGGTCTGCTCGGCGACCCAGCGGGCCACGGCGGCGGGGTCGAAGCGCAGGTGCTTGCCAACGCGGAAGGCGGGCGGGCCGATGCGCTTCCGGCGCCACTGGTAGACCGTCTCGACGCTCGGCAGGCTGAACATGGTCACCAGGTCCTCGGGGGTGAGGTACCGGTCCGGCAGGCCCCCGCGAAGAGTGGTGGGCGGTTCGGTGCTCGGCTGGTTGGCGTTGCTCATGACGCCTCCCTCGCGGCGGCAGGGGTGCAGGTGCGGTGGGCGGTCTGGCCGGGTTCGAGCGGTTCGAAGAGGCGTCCGCATCCGGCGCATAGGGGCAGCCCGTCAGATGACGCCTGCAATGGCGTGAGTCCCGTCTCAACCCGCCTCAGCGCCTGCCCGCGGTCCGTGAGACGGGCTGAGCCGGGACTCAGGGAACGGCAACCGTCGGCCGTGAGCGCGATCCCGCTGTACGTGGGGACCTGCCGGCCGTCCGCACCGCGCGGCCGGGTACGGCGCACCTGCGGGACGACGGATTGCAGGTTGCGGCCCATCATCGCCTTGGTGCCGGGGCGTACGCCGTTGTCGTCGGCCCACTGCCGCCACGCCGCCCACAGCTCTTCGGCGGTGACCTCACAGGCTGGGCCGGTCACGCAACACTCGCGGACGAATGCCGAGGTGGGAGAGGCCGTGTCCTGCATGGTGGTGACCGCTTCCAGGGAGGACGGCGGCACCGTGAGGCGGCCGGTAGCTTCCAGACGGGCGAGCCCATCCAGAGCCCAATTGAGGATGCCGGGCATCTCGGCGGTGAGCTTGTCCGTCAGTGCGGTGTCCTCCCTGCCGAGCCAGGACACGGTCATGTTCAGCACGACGAACCGACGGGCGATGACCCCCGAGGCGTCGCCGAAGTTGGGCAGCTCGTTGGACAGGATCATCAGACGGGTGGGGAGCTTGCCCGTCCACGGGTCCTTGAACTTGCGGTCAACGTCGATGGTGTCCTCACCGCTGATGGTCAGCAGCCGTTCCACGACCTGATGACCGTCGCGACCGGTCAGCCGCGCGTCGGCGATGACCGCGAGCGACTTGCCCAGCAGCGGCGAGAGCCCGAAGTTGCTGCCGAGACTGGCCAGCGTCGGCCCGGCCATGTTGCCCTCACCGACCAGTCCGGCCAGCACGCGGGCGATGGTGCCCTTGCCGGAACGGGTCGGGCCGACGATGAGCAGGATCTTCTGTTGGTCGGTGCGGCCGGAGAGCACGTAGCCGAACCACTCTTGCAGTGCCGCGATGGACGCCGAATCGTCGGGCCACACCTGCCGTAGGAACGCCTCCCAGGTGGGCGCGATCGCGTCCGGGTCGTAGTCGAACGGCACCGACACCAGGTTGAAGAACGCCGGGGTCAGGTCCGTCAGGGTCCGGTCGGCGACCCGGAGCAGGCCGTTCATGCACGCCACGATGGGGCTCCCCATGCCATCGGCCGGCGGGGCGTCCGAGCGGCGTAGCGCGTCGGTGGGCGCATCGATCCATGCCGGGGCGTCGATGGCCGGGGCCAGGTGGGCCACGGCGGCGATGGCCTGCATGAGGTCGGCGACCTTGCGGATGTTTGGGGCCCACGGACGCTGTTCCGGATCGCCCTTGGGCGGGACGTGTTCATATACGGCGTGTTCCAGCTGCTTGTAGAGGCTCGCGCGGATCTCCTGTGAGTCCAACTCGCGCCAATGCGAGTAGTCCCAACACATCCACGTGCCGCGCCAGTGCCGCAGGGTGAGGATGCCGTGGTTCTGCCACTGGGGAGCCAGGTGGCGAGCGACGGCCATCGGGTTGGTGGGCGGAGGGACCGGGGTGGGGGTGTCATCGGTCATGCCGCCTCCTCGATCGGCCGCGCGCACACCTGCACCGGTCGCGGCGTGCGCAAGCAGTCGGACCGCGTGATCAGACGCGATGCCAGGGCGTGTCGCGGGGTGTGTCGCGGGGTGTGTCGCGGGTCGTCACACAGGTCAGGGGGCGACCGACGATCGATCGGACCGGGCGTCCACACGGCCTCATATGCCGAGTGGTTGGCGTGGGCGAGTCGGGCCAGCAGCGGCCGGAGGGCGGGGTCGGCGGTCGGCCGACTCGGGTCGGCCTTGGCGTTGTTGCAGTCGAGGCACGCCAGAGCAAGGGCCGTGACGGTCCACGTGCGCCACAGCGAGTGAGGCACGATGTGGTCCAAGGTGGCCTCCCGTAGGTCGCCGAACGGGCGGCGGCAGTAGGCGCAGCGTTGCCCGTGACGGCGGGCAAGCTGTTCCTTGCGGATGCGCCGCCGTGCGGAGTTGAGGGCCTGCTTGTGCGTCATGCTCACCACTCCGCCCGCATGGGCCGCAGCCACCGCCGGTCCGGGCCCGCCGGCGGGGTCAGCCCGATGAGGTAGTCGCCTGCGTCGGGCCGCACGATCAGCGGTGTGGGCTGGCGCGTGTCGAAGCAGATCAGGTCGAAGCAGAACCGGCGCCGGTGATAGTCCGGCAGTGCCTGTTTGTACAGCCACTCCCGCTGTCGGTCCCGGTCGACTCCGCGCAGTTCTCCGACCATGGTCTTGCCCAGCCGGATCAGGGTCTCGGTCGGGACCTGCGTCACGCCCTGATGCAGCGCGCGGGATAGCAGCAGGGGCCAGCGGGGGAGCTTGTGGAAGTCGGCCTGCCGGTAGCGGTGCAGGTCCGACAGGTACAGCGCCACGGCCGCTTCCCCGGCTGTCATCGGCCGCGCGCGGGCCCCGGCGTACCAGAACGACAGGGCGAGCCGGTAGGCGAAGCGGCGGCAGTCGCGCACCTCGGGAAACTCGTGTGCGTCCAGTCCGGCGAAGGTGCCGGTGACCTCAGCGACCCCGGCCGGCCCCAGCGTCCGCACCGCGGCGGCCAACGCGACGTGAAGGGTGTCGGTGTCCGGGACAGGGATAGCGAAGTCGTCGGCGCAGGTCTCGAACAGCGCCGCCGCAGTCTCGTTCACGCTCAGCTCCAGGCCATCCACTGGGATGGTGGGGAAGTCCTCCCCGTCCCGGCGCCGGTCCAGCAGCGGCAGTGAGACGATGGGCGCCGCCTCGGGCGTGACGTGTGCGAACAGCGCCTGCATTCGCGTGGTGGCGCTCATGCCCGGCCCTCCCGAACGGCCTGGATGCGGGCCTGCCAGCGGGCGGCGGCGTTCCGCCTGTTCGGGGCCTCCGGCGGCGTGGCCCCCACCGCGAAGCTGCCGTCGTCGAACCAGACCATCAGCGGGCGCGGACCTTCGGCGCAGCGGTTGACGGCTACCTCGAAGCAGAACCGGCGCCGGTCGGTGTCCGGCATCGCGGTCCGGTAGGCGGCGGAGAGCTCATCTCGCAACGCCCACGACAGACCGAACTCGCGCTCCGCATCGGCGCCAAGCGTCACCACGGCCCGGATGCCCAGGTACGCGATGCCCTCCGCCAGATGCCCGTCGACGTCGGTGGCGGGCAGCCATGTTTCATCCCGGTCCTGCATCGGCAGGTCCGAGGCGTACAGGGCGGGGGCCATCAGGTACTGACTGATCTCCTCGGACAGGGCGCCCTCGTACCAGTGCTCCACGCACAGCCGGTAGGCGTAGTTGAACGCCAGCTGTACCGCGCGGTCGTCCTCCGGCCGGGCCTCCAGGCTGGGAATCCGGGCGTCGAGTTCGGCCACGCCGTGCTCATCCACCGCGCGCTCCAGCGCGGACAGCAGCTGCCAGTCCACCGGCAGGGCGGGCAGCGTGTCGAGCTGGGCGAGCAGCCCGGCCGCGGCCTGCTCGCGCGTCAGCTCCACCGAGCCGATCGGAATGCGCGGGAAGGTCTCACCGGCACGGCGCCGCTCCACCAGCGGCACAGCTGTGACCTGCACGGTAGGCGGTTTCACGAGAGTGACAGGCATGATGGGAGTGCCCCTTCGAGGGTCCGGGAGCGGCGGTCTGACTTGGCGGTTGGGACGCCGCTCCGTGGTTTCTGCGGAAGTTGCGCATGACCTAGGCTGGCCTAGCTGTCCTAGGCTGTCAACCCTTCTTGCCTAGGTGTCCTGGGTTGACCTAGGCAGTAGCCTGGCGGCATGGCCCTGAAGACTGATGACCCGAGACCGCCATACGTGCAGGTGGCGGACACCCTGCGCAGCGAAATCCGGGCGGGGAAGATTGCCCCGGGGCAGAAACTGCCTTCTGTTCGGCAGCTGTCCGAGCGATTCGGTGTCGCCAAGATGACCGTGGACAACGCCTTGAAGGTGCTGAGGGGTGAGGCGCTCGTGTCGACGATGCCGACGAGGGGCACCTTCGTCCGCAACCTTCCCGAGGGAGAAGGGCAGCCTCCTTCCGGACAGTCGGAAAACGCCGAAGTCCTCCAGCGGATCGACCATCTCGCCTCCCAGGTTGAACGCTTGACGGAACGCGTGGCACAGCTGGAAAGCCGCCTGCAAGGCGCGGTTCCTGCGTGCTCAACCATCGGGAAAGACGGCGCTCATCACGAGTGACAGACGTGGTGGCAGGCCGGTGACAGGGCTGGTGTCACCTGTGTGTCACCCCCTCGTGTCCAGGTAATTCGCACTGCAAGACTCGGACTACCGATCCCGAGGAGAGCGATGTGAGCCAAGACAGGCCCGCATGGGCACGGCGCATGACAGCAGAGCGGGAAGCCCGCGGCTGGTCGCAGGCGGACGCGGTAAAGGCGATGGCTGCCCATTCGCCGAAGAAGCTCCCAGACAACCCGAGCATGCTCCGTCAGTGGAAACGCTGGGAGTCCGGGGAGGTCATGCCGAGCGACCACTACCAGCCGCTCATCGCCCGCACGTTCGGCACGGTCACGCACGCACTCTTTCCGCTCCCCGGACGCCGTGACGGCAACTCTGAGATTGCCGTAGCCAGCGGCATGGAGACGCTCGACATTCTGAGTCGACTGCAAGCGTCCGACGTGGACAACGCAACGATGGATGCGCTCAGCATCACGGTCGACCGGCTGTGCTCTGAGTACCCATATATGCCCAGTGATCAGCTGCTGATCGAAGGGAGGCAGTGGCTCAGGCGTGTCGCTGGCCTCCAGTCCCAGAAGCTCACGCTCGCCCAGCACCGTGAGGTCCTGGTGATGGCCGGCTGGCTCGCTCTGCTCGTTGGCTGCGTCGAGTACGACATGGGCGCGAGACAGGCCGCGGAGTCCACGAGGAAGGCGGCCCTCTCCCTGGCAGGAGAAGCGGACGCAGCCGAAATCGCAGGTTGGGCCCATGAAATGCGAGCCTGGTTTGCCATCACCACGGGTAACTACCGTGGGGTGCTGGCCGCAGCCGAGGCGGGTGGAGAGGTGGCCGCACGTCGTGGCGTCGCCGTCCAACTCGCAGCACATCAAGCCAAGGCATGGGCTCGACTCGGTGACCGTCGACAGGCGGAGGTGGCGCTGGACAAGGGACGCCGCCTGCTCGAAGACATGCCCTATCCGGAGAACCTGGACCACCACTTTGTTGTGGACCCGTCGAAATTCGACTTCTACGCGATGGACTGCTACCGGGTGCTCGGGGAGAACCGTCTCGCGCGGACGCTCGCTGACGAGGTGGTCCGGGCAAGCACGGACTTCGACGGGACCGAGCGCATGCCCATGCGTATCGCAGAGGCCCGCATCACGCTCGGCGTTGTCGCGGCCAGGGAAGGCGACGTTGAGCAGGCCGTCGACTACGGGGAGTGGGCCCTACGAGGGGACCGCCAGTCGCTGCCCTCCCTGCTCATGCCGAGCCGTGAGCTGGCCTCGCTCGTGAAGAAGCAGTTCCCGGACGCGCCGGCCGCGCGTGCCTACTTCGATCATCTGCAAGAGTTGGCAGCCCCGTCGGGTCGTAACTCCTCATAGCCGCTCCTTTGATGCTCTAGCGAGCGTCCGAAGGAGCCTGGCGAAACAGGGGTTCGGACATAGGGAGCGGCCTACGGCCGCCCGCCCTTTGGCTCGCTGCGCTCGCGGTCGGCCTCCGTCGGGGTTCGGCGCCGTGCCCCAGTTCGGCAGGTCTGTCCAGGCAGCCGCGGACCGTCAAGATCTCACCTACCGGAGAGATCGGACCGCACTCGTCTACATCCACCCCGCCCACAACCGAGCCCATCACGCTCAGCTACTGGGTAGTGGGCAGCCGGGCGCTCCCCACTACCCACTAGGTACCCCAACGCCCCCGTAACCGCCTCTCATCAGCGCGCCTTACTGGGGCCCCATTACCCACTACCCAGTAGCCACGCCCCACTGCGGCCACACACCGTAACCGGCAGGCGCTCGGCGACTACATTCGAGCCGGGCGCTCAATCGCTGACGGCCGCCATGCCATGAGTCGCGTCTCGACGCGACTCATGGGCCGCTGGGTGGTACCGAGACGGGATGAGACGGGACTCACGGCATCGCAGGTGCCATCTGAGAGTGAGCGCCGGACGGCTTTTCAGGGGGGCCCGCGGCCATCCCCCTGAAAAGCCTTGGGAACCCACGAGCGCGGGAGCGGCCCGGCGGCGTCTGCCCACCTCTGCCGTCTCCCCCCTTGGAAGGCGCTCAGGCGGCATTCCAAGGGGGCGCAGGACCGCCCCTGGATCGCCGTCCAGCAGCCGCGGCCGACGGGCCACGCCTTCGTCTTCGAGCTGCTTGTAGACCTTGTGGACGTAGGAGGTGGAACGGGTGGAACGCCGGGCCGCGTCCGGGATCGTGGCCCCGTCCACCCAGCACGCGCGAATGATCCGCGCGGCCTCCTCGGCCGGGAGTTTCACCACCCGCTCGCCCCGCGGAGCGGACGAGGAGGAAGACGGTGGAACGACCGGGATATGCACCCGGCTTCCACCACAGATGACCAGCGACAAACGCCCCACCCCACAGACCCCGCAGCCGGGAACGCCAGGGGAGGAGAGAGACGGGGGAAGCTGGGGGAACGCTGGCGTCTTCCACCTGCGCTTCCACCCGGGCGTCGGCGGCGTCAGCCTGTGCGGCGCGAGGAGGGAAGAGACCACCGGCGCGCGGCCGGGGTGGTCTCTTCCTCTCCGCCGGCGCAGTCAGCACACGGCGTCGGCCGCGACGACGAACCACCGCGAGCGCAGCGAGCCAAAGGGCGGGCGGCCGCAGGCCGCTCCCTCTTGCCCTTCCCTCCGACGTGGGAGCCTCCGGGCGATAGCAGCATGGGGACCCCCCCTCGAAGCCCGTATCGGGCCGATTGCGGGGTCTGCGAAGGTGGGCTGCTATCCGCTAACGTGCTGGTCACTTGCGGTTTTGGCCGCTAGCGGGGTCGCTAACGTTAGCGACCCCTGCCGCTATCGGCAGCGGGCCTAACGACTGCAGGGGACGCTCGGACGGCACCCGCCGGGCCGGGCCCACTCCGGGCCCTCCGAGGACGACCGATGACGACAGGGAACGACCACCAACGACCGCCCGACCGCAGGTCAGGCGAGGTGTAGGGCCTTCTGGCCAGCACCGAAAAGCGGGCTTGCCAGACCCAGGGCAAGAAGAAGTAGGCACGCGCGCCGAGGCGCGCGGCGCGCCGGCCCGTGGGCCCCTGACGCGCGCGAGGGCCCCGTCCATCCGATGGACGGGGCCCTCGACCGTGAGGTGGTGCCGCGTGGCCGGTCAGCCGCAGCCTCCGCCGCACTGGCAGGGGCCGCCGGACTGGCAGCCGCAGCCGCACCCCGGGCCGCAGCCGCAGCCGGACGCCCTCACGACGGCCGGGTCCGGGCGGTGCTCACGGTGCTTGACGGTGGGGGAGTCGCTCATATGAATCCCTCCTCAGCGGGCGCGATGCCTACCTGCCCACTGGATACCGGCCCGTCACGGCCCGTCAACGGCGCAGTGGACGGCGCACGAGCGCATCCACCGGGGGCACGGCAGCGGCCCGCCCGTACGGCCCGTGCCCTCAGGCGCCCTCGACCGTCGTGGGCGGAGCCAGCTCGTCCGCGTGCTCCCCGGTGACCAGGTAGACCACGCGCCGGGCCACCGACACCGCGTGGTCGGCGAAGCGCTCGTAGTACCGGCCCAGCAGGGTGACGTCCACGGCCGTCTCGATGCCGTGCTTCCAGCGGTCGTCCATCAGGTGCTGGAAGAGGGCGCGGTGGAGCAGGTCCATCGCGTCGTCGTCCTGCTCCAGCTGGAGCGCCAGGTCCACGTCCTTGGTGATGATCACCTCGGCGGCCTTGGCCATCAGCCGCTGGGCCAGCTGGCCCATCTCCAGGATGGTGGCGTGCAGGTCGCCGGGCACCGCCGAGTCCGGGAAGCGCAGCCGCGCCACCTTCGCGACGTGCTGCGCCAGGTCGCCCGAGCGCTCCAGGTCGGCGCTCATGCGCAGGGACGTCACCACGATCCGCAGATCGGTGGCGACCGGCTGCTGGCGGGCCAGCAGGGTTATCGCCCGGGTCTCCAGGTCGCGCTGGAGAGTGTCGACCTTCTCGTCGGCCGCGATGACGTTCTCCGCGAGCTTGAGGTCCGCGTCGAGAATGGCCGTGGTGGCCCGGCCGATGGCGGAGCCGACGAGCCTGGCCATCTCGACCAGGCCCTCACTGATCGAGTCCAGCTCCTCGTGGTATGCGTCCCGCATGCGTGTCCTTCCATCGCTTCCTTGAGCCGCCCTTGGTGCCCAGGAGTCCAGTGGCCCGGTGGACCGGCACCGCGGTCCCGCCCCGGGCGGGGGCTGATAATCCCAGCATCCACGCTGTGGCCAGTACGCGTCCCGCGCACTCCCCGGCAGTGAATCGGTGCCGACATCGAGGTGAACTCTCGGCAACGCCGGTCATACCCGGCCGGGCCACCGTGAACCGGCCACGACTCCCGGGTGAACTCTCGGCAACGACTGTTCGAGGTGCCACCCGGATGGCTGTGGATCGGGCCCGGACCACGCATAACCTTGAGACATGGACGTGAACGCGGCGGTCGCCGCAGCGGCCGCGATCGCCGGTCTGTGCACGGGCGTCATCGCGATGCTGGCGTTCCGCTGGAGCGAGCGGGAACAGGCCAGGCCCACCCGCAGCTCCCTGCACACCGACGCCGTACTGCCCCCGGGCGTCGACACCGTCCTGTCCGTCCTGCGCTCCTCCGCCGTCGTCCTCGACGAGGCCGACAGCGTGGTGAAGGCCAGCTCGGCCGCGTACGCCCTCGGGCTGGTGCGCGGCGGCAAGCTCGCCGTGGAACCCATGCTCCACATGGCCCGCGACACCCGGCGCGACGGAGAGATACGGCAGGTCGAACTGGATCTGCCACGCCGCGGCACCGGGCGCGGCGAGGCCCTCGCGGTCTCCGCCCGGGTGGCGCCGCTCGGCTCCCGGCTGGTCCTGCTGCTGGTCGAGGACCTCACCGAGGCCCGTCGGATAGAGGCGGTGCGCCGGGACTTCGTGGCCAACGTCAGCCATGAGCTCAAGACCCCGGTGGGCGCGCTGTCGCTGCTCTCCGAGGCGGTGATGGACGCCTCCGACGACCCCGAGGCGGTCACCCGCTTCGCCGGGCGGATGCAGATCGAGGCCACCCGGCTGACCAACCTGGTGCAGGAGCTGATCGACCTCTCGCGGGTGCAGAACGACGACCCGCTGGAGGACGCGGAGCCGGTGCGCGTGGACGAGCTGGTCGCCGAGGCGATCGACCGCTGCCGGCACCAGGCGGGCACCAAGCAGATCACCATGGCCGCCGGCGGCACGGCCGACCTCTACGTCTGGGGCAACCGCGGCCAGCTCGCGGCGGCCCTGGGCAACCTCGTCGAGAACGCCGTCAACTACAGCCCGGCCCGCACCCGCGTGGGCATCGCCGGCCGCCGCATCTCCGCCCCCGGGGGCGATCTGATCGAGATCGCCGTCACCGACCAGGGCATCGGCATCTCCGAGAAGGACCGGGAGCGGATCTTCGAGCGGTTCTACCGCGTCGACCCCGCCCGCTCCCGCGCCACCGGCGGCACCGGCCTGGGCCTCGCGATCGTCAAGCACGTGGCCGCCTCGCACGGCGGGGAGGTCACGGTGTGGAGCGCCGAGGGCCAGGGCTCCACCTTCACCCTGCGGCTCCCGGAGGCCGGCCGCGTACGGGACCGGGAGCCGGCCCGCACGCGCGGCGACGGCCGGCCGCACGAGTCCTTCACCGACCCCTCGCTGCCCACCTCGGAGGTCCTGCCGTGACCCGACCGGCCCCGGCCCCACCGACGTCCCGACCGGAGGTCGCCCGCATGACCTCGGAGCCCCGACGCTCTGCGTTGTTCCACCCTGAGACCCGACCGGAGGTCCTCCCGTGACCCGTGTTCTCGTCGTCGAGGACGAGGAGTCGTTCAGTGACGCGCTGTCGTACATGCTCCGCAAGGAGGGGTTCGAGGTCGCCATCGCGGCGACCGGGCCCGACGCGCTGGACGAATTCGAGCGCAACGGCGCCGATCTGGTGCTGCTCGACCTGATGCTGCCCGGCCTGCCCGGTACGGAGGTCTGCCGGCAGCTGCGCGGCCGCTCCAATGTGCCGGTCATCATGGTGACCGCCAAGGACAGCGAGATCGACAAGGTCGTCGGGCTGGAAATAGGTGCGGACGACTATGTGACCAAGCCGTTCTCCTCGCGGGAGCTGGTCGCCCGCATCAGGGCGGTGCTGCGGCGCAGGGGCGAGCCGGAGGAGGTCGTCCCGGCGGCCCTGGAGGCCGGCCCGGTCCGCATGGACGTGGACCGCCATGTGGTCACCGTCGCGGGCGGCAAGGTCGATCTGCCGCTCAAGGAATTCGACCTGCTGGAGATGTTGCTGCGCAACGCGGGGCGGGTGCTCACCCGGATGCAGCTCATCGACCGGGTGTGGGGCGCGGATTACGTCGGCGACACCAAAACCCTTGATGTTCATGTCAAGCGACTGCGGGCGAAGATCGAACCGGACCCGGGAGCGCCGCGCTATCTGGTGACGGTGCGCGGCCTGGGCTACAAGTTCGAGCCGTAGGAGGCGTGCGGCCCGCGGAGGCCGCGAAATCCGCGGGAGGCGCTTCCAGCGCGAGGGCCCGGAAAGCCGAAGCTTTCCGGGCCCTTGTGCGTGCCGTGCGGGGCGGGTCAGTGACCGGCGCCGTGCCCGTCACCCTTGGCGGCGTCGCCCTTGGCCGCGTCACCCGCGGCCGCCGAGGCCGAGGAGGAGGACGCCGGGGAGCCGGACGCCGACGCGCCCGGGGCGCCCGCCGCGCCCGAGGGCGAGGAGGAGGGGGAACCGGACGGCTTGCCCGAGGGCGAGGAGGCGTTCGGGCCGGCCGCCGGCATCTCGGTGGGGCCGAAGTCCTTGAAGTAGCTCTTCGCCGGGAAGACGAACGCCGTCAGCTTGATCTGGCCCGTCTCGCTGAAGTCGAAGGTCACCGGCTTGGCGTCGCCGTCCTTGCCCGCGTCCTTGCCGTTCTCGACGACCGCGGACGCCCGGTCCCGGCCACCGATGACGAGCTGGCCGCCGGCCGGCACGGTCAGCTTGTCGCTGCCCTTGGCGGGGGTGAGCTTGGCCTTGGCGCCGCCGTCGAGGGTGACGGCCTCCAGCGTCTCGTCCTTCTGGCCGTTGTTGAAGATCGTCACCGACAGCACGGCGGGACCGTCGCCGCCCTTGGGCTGGGTGATGACATTGGCGTTCTGGATCTTGATGGACCCGACGGAGGTGGCGGCGTTGTCCGGCTTGACGCCCAGCGTGTCCGCGTTGTTCCCCGCCGCGCAGGCGGTGAGCGAGGCGATCGAGAGGACGAGGGCGGCGGCGGCGAGAACGCCGCGGCGACGGCTGGGGGCGCCCCCGGTCGAGGAGTGGGGGAGGCTCACGGCGGCGGCATCTCCTAGGACGAGCTACGGCGGCCGAACGTCTAGCCCGGTCGCGGGTGGACTTGCGGGGCGATGGCGCGAAAAGCGCCTGCCCGAGGGTGTTTCAGCGGGCCTTAGGTTACCGAGCCGTTCGGTCGCGGCCGCACCCGACCCGCCCCACCTGCTCCTCTCGACCCGACCCGCCCAACCGCCGGTGTTGACGATGCACTCTCCGTAAACCCCTGGCGATGCCTTTCGGCCGCCCCGGAGCCGCCTTCCAAGATCATTGAGTCGGACCCCGATCGGCGCAAACGGAGGTACGCCGATGCGTTCATCCGGAAAGCAATGCGCGCCACTCCCGACACTCGCCCGGAATTGATCACTCGCGAGAGAAGTCCGGAAGGGGTGAGCGATGAAGTCGATCGCGAAGTGAGTGAGGAAGTGATCGGCTTGCGGTCGACTTCCGGATGATCAATTCTGGAATCGCGGCCCGATGGCCTCGGGGGGCCGAACGGAGTAGCGGAAGTCAGCCGCCCGGAGTCCGGCAAAACGGGACGTTCATCCGTCTGCGCCGCGCCGGCGGAAGGTGTAACGTACGCGTTTCTCCCCGCCCGCAGAGCCGCTCCGACCTGCGAATACCCGCCTCCCCGGGGGCGTCGAAGCACGTTCCGGTTGCAGTTGTCAAGCCCCGAGATATGCCCTGACCTGCGAAAACGCCATTCAGAACAGGGCGTTCCCGTGTTACCCTGGATAGCCACGGAAGGGGTACCTGTCACATGACGTTCAAGGTTGGCGACACCGTGGTCTATCCCCATCACGGGGCCGCGCTGATCGAGGCCATCGAAACTCGCCAGATCAAAGGCGTGGACAAGACCTACTTGGTGCTGAAGGTTGCCCAGGGTGACCTGACGGTTCGCGTGCCAGCGGACAATGCGGAGTTCGTCGGCGTGCGCGATGTGGTCGGCCAGGACGGGCTGGACCGGGTCTTCGAGGTGCTGCGTGCGCCGTACGCGGAAGAGCCGACCAACTGGTCCCGACGCTACAAGGCAAATCTTGAGAAGCTCGCCTCCGGCGATGTGATCAAGGTCGCCGAGGTCGTCCGCGACCTGTGGCGCCGCGAGCGCGAGCGCGGACTGTCCGCCGGCGAGAAGCGCATGCTCGCCAAGGCCCGGCAGATCCTGGTGAGCGAGCTCGCCCTCGCGGAGAACACCAACGAGGACAAGGCCGAGGCCCTCCTCGACGAGGTCCTCGCCTCCTGACACGCCGATGCCGCGGTGCCCGAGTGACGACGCCCCAGGACGCGTCGCCGGGCGCTGCGGCATAGACGCGTACCCACCCGCCGTCGCTGTCCGCGACGGCCTGGTCACGAGCGCCGGCCCGGTCACCCCGAAGACGAACCGGGGACGCCTCGGCGCCCCCGCGCAGTGGCGTGCCGGGCCCGGGCAACTCGCTCGACCAGTTGTCACGGAAGGGACCGGTCGGGGCAGCGCGCCCGGCACGCTCTGGCCATACCCATATCGGCCGAGGAAACAAACCTGAACGCTCAACGGATGTCACGCGAAGTCCCCGCCGCTCCCCGCACCGCGGCGGTCGTCCCCGCCGCCGGCCGCGGTGTCCGTCTGGGCCCCGGCGCCCCCAAGGCACTGCGCACGCTGAGCGGCACGCCCATGCTCGTCCACGCCGTACGGGCGATGGCCCGCTCCCGGGCCGTCTCCGTCGTCGTGGTCGTCGCCCCGCCGGACGGCGCCGCCGATGTGCGCCGCCTCCTCGACGGGCACGCCCTCCCCGGGACCACCGAGATCCTCGTCGTCCCCGGCGGCGAGACCCGGCAGGAGTCCGTCCGGCTCGGCCTGGCCGCGCTCCCCGCCGACGTCGACGTCGTCCTCGTCCACGACGCGGCCCGCCCCCTGGTGCCCGTGGAGACGGTCGACGCCGTGGCCGCCGCCGTACGGGCCGGGGCGCCCGCCGTCGTACCCGCGCTGCCCCTCGCCGACACGGTCAAGCAGGTCGAGCCGCGCGCCGCCGGTGAGCCCGAGCCCGTCGTCGGCACGCCCGAGCGGGCCCGGCTGCGCGCCGTGCAGACCCCGCAGGGCTTCGACCGCGCCGTCCTCGACAAGGCCCACGCCACGGTCGTCCTCGGCGGCGAGGGCGCCACCGACGACGCCGGCATGGTGGAGCGCCTCGGCGTCGAGGTCGTGGTCGTGCCCGGCCACGAGGAGGCGTTCAAGGTCACCCGCCCCCTGGACCTCGTGCTCGCCGAGGCCGTGCTCGCCCGCAGAAGGACCACCGATGGCTACTGACCCCCTGACCGCCGAAGCCGCCGAGCCCGTCGGCCCCGGCCTCCCCGCCCTGCCCCTGGTCGGCATCGGCACGGACGTCCACGCGTTCGAGGAGGGCCGCGAGCTGTGGTGCGCCGGCCTGCACTGGGAGGACGCCGCGTACGGGCTCGCCGGGCACTCCGACGGCGACGTCGCCGCCCACGCCGCGTGCGACGCCCTCTTCTCCGCGGCCGGCCTCGGCGACCTCGGCGCGCACTTCGGCACGGACCGCCCCGAGTGGGCCGGCGCGTCCGGCGTCGCCCTGCTCGGCGAGGCCGCGCGGATCGTGCGCGCGGCGGGCTTCGAGATCGGCAACGTCGCCATCCAGGTGATCGGCGTGCGGCCGAAGATCGGCAAGCGCCGCGAGGAGGCGCAGAAGGTCCTGTCCGCGGCGGTGGGCGCGCGCGTCGCCGTCTCCGGCACCACGACGGACGGCCTCGGCCTGACCGGCCGGGCGGAAGGGCTCGCGGCCATCGCCACCGCGCTGGTGGTCCCCCGCGGCTGACCCGCCGCGCCGCGCGCTCCGGGACGGTGCGCGCGGCGGTCCGCGGTCACCACCGCCCGGGGGCGTCACGCAGTGGTCCGCGCCCACCACCGCCCGGGGGCGTCACGCAGTGGTCCGCGCCCACTACCCTTGACGCGTGACCATTCGCCTGTACGACACCAGCGCCCGGCAGATCCGTGACTTCACCCCGCTCGTCCCGGGCTGCGTCTCGATCTATCTGTGTGGCGCGACCGTGCAGGCCGCCCCGCACATCGGCCACATCCGGTCGGGGCTGAACTTCGACATCATGCGCCGCTGGTTCGCGTACCGCGGCTACGACGTGACGTTCGTCCGCAACGTCACCGACATCGACGACAAGATCATCGCGAAGTCCGGGGAGCAGGGCCGCCCCTGGTGGGCGATCGGGTACGAGAACGAGCGCGCGTTCAACGACGGGTACGAGGCCCTCGGCTGCCTCCCGCCCACCTACGAGCCGCGCGCCACCGGCCACGTCCCCGAGATGATCGAGATGATGCGCGGGCTCATCGAGCGGGGCCACGCGTACGCCGCCGACGGCAACGTCTACTTCGACGTCCGCTCCCACGCCGGCTACCTCTCGCTCTCCAACCAGGACCTGGACAACCTCCTCCAGCCCTCCGGCGAGGGCGAGACCGGCAAGCGCGACCCGCGCGACTTCGCCCTGTGGAAGGCGGTCAAGCCCGGCGAGCCGAGCTGGGAGACGCCCTGGGGCCGCGGCCGCCCCGGCTGGCACCTGGAGTGCTCGGCGATGGCCCACAAGTACCTGGGCACCGCCTTCGACATCCACGGCGGCGGCATCGACCTGATCTTCCCGCACCACGAGAACGAGATCGCCCAGGCCGAGGCGTACGGCGACGACTTCGCCGCGTACTGGGTGCACAACGCCTGGGTCACCATGAGCGGCGAGAAGATGAGCAAGTCGCTCGGCAACTCGGTGCTCGTGTCCGAGATGGTCAAGCGCTGGCGGCCCATCGTGCTGCGCTACTACCTGGGCACCCCGCACTACCGCTCCACGATCGAGTACAGCGAGGGCGCGCTGCGTGAGGCGGAGTCCGCCTTCGCCCGCATCGAGGGCTTCGTCCAGCGCGTGGTCGAGCTGGCCGGCCCCGTGGCGCCCGCCGCCGAGGTGCCGCCGGCGTTCGCCGAGGCGATGGACGACGACCTGGGCGTGCCGCAGGCGCTCGCGATCGTCCACACCACCGTCCGGCAGGGCAACAGCGCCCTCACCGCCGACGACAAGGAGGCGGCGGTCGCCCGGCTCGCCGAGGTCCGTGCGATGCTCGGAGTGCTGGGTCTCGACCCGCTCGACGAGCACTGGGCCGGCGGGGCCGGCGGCGACGACCTCCACGGCGTGGTCGACTCGCTGATCCGGCTGGTCCTGGACCAGCGGCAGGCGGCCAGGTCCCGCAAGGACTACGCCACGGCCGACGCCATCCGTGACCGGCTCCAGCAGTCCGGGCTCGTCATCGAGGACACCCCGGCGGGGCCGCGCTGGGAGCTCGGCCCGCGCTGACGTCCGGGCCGGGCTGATCTCCGGGCCGGGCCGCCCCCAGGGCGGCTCGGCCCGACAGCCCGTTCG
The DNA here is from genome assembly GCF_051386515.1 of Streptomyces sp. URMC 123. Taxonomy (NCBI): domain Bacteria; kingdom Bacillati; phylum Actinomycetota; class Actinomycetes; order Kitasatosporales; family Streptomycetaceae; genus Streptomyces; species Streptomyces sp. URMC 123. The sequence continues at coordinate 22,348 of NZ_JBPQTV010000079.1, forward strand.
ATCGCCCCGGCGATCGACCGACGACCCACCCGCCGACCGGGCTCCCCGGGCGGCGGGCCCCCGTTCTTCCGTACGCTTTCTTACGTACGTAGGTGAGCAGTAAGAGATAGGTGACCCCCATGGCCGGCAACAGCCAGCGCAGGAACCGCCGCACGTCCAACAAGAAGGGCGCGACGGTCGGCAGTGGCGGCAAGCGGCGCCGTGGCCTGGAGGGCAAGGGCCCGACGCCCCCCGCCTCGGCCCGCAAGGGGCATGTGAAGAACCGCGTGGCCAACGCGAAGGCCAAGCAGTCCGCGGCGCGCCGCCCGGCGCCGCGCCGCGGCGGCCCCAAGGGCACCGCCGAGCTCGTCGTGGGCCGCAACCCCGTCGTCGAGGCGCTGCGCGAGGGCGTGCCGGCGAACACGCTGTACGTCCAGCAGTTCATCGACAACGACGAGCGGGTGCGCGAGGCGCTCCAGCTCGCGGCCGACCGCGGCGGCATCAACCTCATGGAGGCGCCGAAGCCCGAGCTCGACCGGATGACCAACGGGCTCAACCACCAGGGCCTCGTCCTCCAGGTGCCGCCGTACGAGTACGCGCACCCCGAGGACCTGGCCGCCGCCGCGTTCGACGACGGCGAGGACCCGCTGATCGTCGCGCTCGACGGGGTCACGGACCCGCGCAACCTCGGCGCGGTCGTGCGGTCCGTGTCCGCCTTCGGCGGCCACGGGGTCGTGGTGCCGGAGCGGCGGGCCGCG
>NZ_JBPQTV010000080.1:0-22938 GCF_051386515.1 Streptomyces sp. URMC 123
CCCCCCCCCCCCCCCCCCCCCCCCCCCCCCCCCCCCCCCCCCCCCCCCCCCCCGGGCCGCTCCCCACCGGGTCACGGTGGGGAGCGGTTGGGTGCCGGATGCTGGGTGATCCCCGAGAGGATTACTTGGTGGTGATGTCGGTCATGAGGTAGTCGCCACGGAAGTTGATCTTCACGTTGCCGACGTCCTTGCCATAACCGCCGTTGATCCGGTAGTTCCACAGCGGGATGGCCGGCATCTTCTGCGCCATGGCCTTCTCCGCCTCCTGGTAGGCCTTCACGGACTCGTCCAGGGTCGCCGCGTTGTCGCCCTTGGCGAACAGCTCGTCGATGCCGGCGTCGGAGAAGCGGCCGCTGTTGGCCTCGGCGCCGGTGCGGTAGAGCTCCCGCATGAAGTTGACGTTCAGCGGGTAGTCGGCGACCCAGCCGCCGCGGTACATCGACTTGACCTTGTTGGCGTCACGCTGGTCCAGGTCGGCCTGGAAGTCCGGCTTGGGGTCGCCCACGCACTCGACGCCGGTGTTCTGGCGGATGCTCTCGCACACCGCGGTGACCCACTCCTTGTGGCCGCCGTCGGCGTTGTACTGGATGGAGAGCTTGTTGCCGGGGACGCCGCCGCCCTCGGCGATGAGCTCCTTCGCCTTCGTGGGGTTGAAGGTGAAGAGGTCGATGCCCAGGTCCTTCTGGTTGCCGACCACACCGGGCGGGGTGAAGCTGGTGGCGGCCTCACGGCTGCCGTTGAGCACCGTCTTGGTGATGGTCGGCCGGTCGATCGCCATCGACAGGCCCTGGACCACCTTGGGGTCGATGCCCTTGAAGGTGTCGCTGTAGTACGCCGGGACGATGGACTGCACGGCCGCGTACGGCTGGTCGAACGCGCGGTCGCCCAGGTCCTTCTTGTACTTGGGCAGGTCCTTCGGGCCGACCTGGCGGATCAGGTCCAGGTTGCCGGAGAGCAGGTCCTGGTAGGCCGCCTCGACGGTGGCGTAGTTCTTGAACTGGATGCCCTTGTTCTTGGGCTTGTCCTCACCCTTGTAGTCGCCGAACGCCTCGACCTGGATGAGCTTCTTGTGGTCCCACTTCTGGAACTTGTACGGGCCGTTGCCGACCGGCTTCTCGCCGAACGCCTTGGGGTTCTCGTAGAACGCCTTCGGCAGCGGGGCCCAGGTGGTGTAGCCCAGCTTGTACTCGAAGTACGGGACGGGCTTGGAGAGTTCGATGGTGAAGGTCAGCTCGTCGACGACCTTCAGACCGGACATCGTGTCCGCGGTGGGCTGCTTGCCCTTCTCCGGGTGGACGTCCTCGTAGCCCTTGATGTCGTTGAACCAGAGGCTGTTCTTCTGGTTGTTCTTGATGTGGGCGCCCCAGTTCCAGGCGTCCACGTACGACTGGGCGGTGACCTTCTCGCCGTTGTGGAACGTCCAGCCCGGCTTGAGCTTGACCGTCCACGTCTTCGAGTCCTCGGTCTTGATGGACTCGGCGTTGGTGTAGACGATCTTGCTCTTGTCGTCGAACTCCACCAGCTGGGTGAAGAGCGCGTCGACGACGTAGTGGCCGAGGGTCTCGTTGGTGTCGGCGGGCATCAGGGGGTTCTGCGGCTCCCCGATGTCCACGGAGACATAGCCCTCGGGCTTGCCCGAACCGGAGTTGCTCTTTCCACTGCCGCCACAGGCGGTCGCGGCCAAGGCCACGACTATCGCCCCCGCGACCCACTTGGCGCTCTGGGCACCGCGCATGGGTATGCCTCCTCAGGAGTCCACTGTCCGAATGGAAGGGCGCCGGTCGCGCACTGACACCCCTGACAGCGACGACCAGCACCCCGTGCTCGTGAGTCGGCGCTCCCCAACCGCGCGTGACCCATTGACCCGAGCTCAATGGACCCCACTATTGAGCACACCAGCCCCATAAACCACACGTAAGGGATCTCGGTTTGGTCACATCAATCGCAACCCGGCGTTCGAAATCCGGACAAAAAGAGTCCATACAGACACGCACGAAACGGACTGTTAACACCACATCCGGAGGGCGCTCACCGGTATCCGGACGTCCGACTGGTGAAAGGCAGTTGACAAACAACCCCCCGAGAACAAGATCCCACAACGACGGCCCGGCACCCTCACGAGGGGGTGCCGGGCCGTTGAGTTGACGGAGCGTCCGCCGCGGGACGGCCGGGCCGCCGCGGCGGCTCGGCCGCTCGGCGGAGCGTCCGCCGCTGCGGGTCAGCCGCGCTCGGCGGAGCGTCCGCCGCTGCGGGTCAGCCGCGCTCGGCGGAGCGTCCCGCCGCCGCGGGTCAGCCGCGCTCCGCGGGTCAGCCGTTCTTGGCGCGCGAGGCGGCGCGGGCGCGCTCGCGCTGGTCCAGGTTCACCTTGCGGATGCGGACGGCCTCCGGGGTCACCTCGACGCACTCGTCGTCGCGGCAGAACTCCAGCGACTGCTCCAGCGAGAGCTTCCGCGGCGGGACGATCGCCTCGAACGAGTCGGCCGAGGACGACCGCATGTTGGTGAGCTTCTTCTCCTTGGTGATGTTGACGTCCATGTCGTCGGAGCGGGAGTTCTCGCCGACGATCATGCCCTCGTACACCTCGGTGCCCGGCTCCACGAAGAGCACGCCGCGCTCCTGGAGGTTCGTCATCGCGAAGGCGGTGACGGCACCCGAGCGGTCGGCGACCAGCGAGCCGTTGTTACGGGTCTGGAGCGTGCCGAACCACGGCTCGTGGCCCTCGTGGATCGAGTGGGCGATGCCCGTGCCGCGGGTCTGCGTCAGGAACTCCGTACGGAAGCCGATGAGGCCGCGGGACGGCACGACGAACTCCATGCGCACCCAGCCGGAGCCGTGGTTGGACATGTTGTCCATCCGGCCCTTGCGGACGCCCATGAGCTGCGTGACGGCGCCCATGTGCTCCTCGGGCACGTCGATGGTCATGCGCTCGACCGGCTCGTGGACCTTGCCGTCGATCTCCTTGGTGACCACCTGCGGCTTGCCGATGGTCAGCTCGAAGCCCTCACGGCGCATCTGCTCGACCAGGATGGCCAGCGCCAGCTCACCGCGGCCCTGCACCTCCCAGGCGTCGGGGCGCTCGGTGTCCAGGACGCGCAGCGAGACGTTGCCGATCAGCTCGCGGTCCAGGCGGTCCTTGACCTGGCGGGCGGTGACCTTGCGGTCCTTGACGGCCGCCTTGTTGTCCGCGCCCTTGCCGGTGGCGCCCCGGCCGACCAGCGGCGAGGTGTTCGTGCCGATGACCATGGAGATCGCCGGCTCGTCGACCGTGATCAGCGGCAGCGCGATCGGGTTCTCCGGGTCGGCCAGCGTCTCACCGATCATGATGTCCGGGATACCGGCGACGGCGCAGATGTCACCGGGGCCCGCCACCTCGGCCGGCTTGCGGGTGAGCGCCTCGGTCATCATCAGCTCGCTGATGCGGACGTTGGCGATGGTGCCGTCACGCTTGATCCACGCGACCGTCTGGCCCTTGCGCAGCTCGCCCTGCTCGACGCGGACCAGCGCGATACGGCCGAGGAAGTTGTCGGCGTCCAGGTTGGTGACGTGCGCCTGGAGGGGGGCCTCCTCGTCGTACACCGGGGCCGGGATGTGCTCCAGGATGGTGGAGAAGAACGGCTCCAGGTTGGTGGAGTCGGCGGGGACGGTGCCGTCCTCCGGCTTGGTCAGCGAGGCGATGCCGTCACGGCCGCACGCGTAGACGATCGGGAACTCGATCTGCTCCTCGTCCGCGTCCAGGTCCAGGAAGAGGTCGTAGGTCTCGTTGACGACCTCGTCGATCCGGGAGTCCGGGCGGTCCGTCTTGTTGATGCAGAGGATGACCGGCATCCGGCGCTGCAGGGCCTTGCGGAGCACGAAGCGGGTCTGCGGCAGCGGGCCCTCGGAGGCGTCCACCAGCAGCACCACGCCGTCGACCATCGACAGACCGCGCTCGACCTCGCCACCGAAGTCGGCGTGGCCGGGGGTGTCGATGATGTTGATGGTGATCGGGGCCCCGCCGTCCTTGGGGTGGTACTTCACCGCCGTGTTCTTGGCGAGGATCGTGATGCCCTTCTCACGCTCCAGGTCGTTCGAGTCCATCATGCGGTCGTCGACCGAGTCGAGCTGGTGGGCGGCGAAGGCCCCCGCCTGCTTGAGCATGGCGTCGACGATGGTCGTCTTGCCGTGGTCGACGTGGGCGACGATGGCGACGTTACGGATGTCGTGGCGCGTGGGCATGGGTGGCTGGCGCTTCTCTCGGATCGTGGGATCAGGCGTCTGGAGTGGGTCTGCGGTCCTCGTACGCCCGCCGGGCGGAGGGCGCCCTGGCTGAGTCCCATGGTACGTGTGCGCGGCAAACGGGGCTTCCCGAGTCCCCGGGGCGGCTCTCCCCCGGCCGCCTCCGGAGCCCCGGGGCGGCTCCCCGGGGCCGCCCCGGAACCGCCCCGGAGCGGCCCGGGGCCCCGGGCCGGGCCCGGCCGCGCGTGCCGTCAGCGGCGGAAGCCGATGTCCTGGTAGCGCGGGGTCGCGAAGCCGAAGGCGCCGGCGTTCACCAGCTCGTTCCTGACCGCCACCAGCTGCGGCCGCTGATAGAGGGGAAGAGAGCCGGCCGCGGCCCAGATCCGGGCGTCCGCGCGGTCCACCAGCTCCCGCGACGCCCCGCCGTCCAGCTCGGAGACGGCCTGGTCGAAGAGCTGGTCGATCTGGTCGGTGCCCACCCGGGTGTAGTTCTGCTCCACGGTGAGGGAGCCGTCGGGCGCGGGCTGCGGCTTGGCGAAGACCGGGCGGGCGTCCGTGGCGGGGTAGGCGGTGGCCGGCCAGGAGTAGAGGGCCAGGTCGTAGTCGCCGGCGGCGATGTGGTCCTTGAAGTAGCTCTCGTCCTTGACCCGCACGATCTCCGTGTGGATGCCGATGGTCTCCAGCATCCGGCCGATCCGGTCGCCGACGGCCCGCAGCCGCTCCGAGCCGGGGGCGGACGGCAGCACGAAGCGCAGACTCAGCGGCTTGCCGTCCTTCCTGACCGTCCGGGCGTCGACCCGCGCGGCCTGCGGCCGGCCCGGCCGGTCGCCGTGCTCCGGGCCGTGGCCCGCCACGCCCGCCCGGGCGCCGGCCGCCCCGCCGGGCCGCCATCCCGCGTCGGCGAGCAGGGCCTGGGCCGCCTTGCGGTCCTGGTCCCCGAGCGCGGCGCTGTTGTCCCGGTAGCCGGGCTGCCCCGCCATCAGCAGATGGCTGCCCAGGGGCCGGGCCGGCAGCCCCAGCGGCTTGAAGACCTCGTCGGCGATGGCCTGCCGGTCGATGGCGCGGGCGATGGCCCGGCGCACCCGCTCGTCGGCCAGGGGGCCGGAGGCGCCGTTGATGGCCAGCTGGGTGTACGCGGGCTCCAGGGCCTTGCGGACGGTGAAGCGGCGCAGCGCGGTCCGCTCCGCCGACTGCTTCCGGACGGACTCGAGGGCCTTCCGGGCCGCCTCCAGGGTGGCCTTGCGCTCCACCTTGGCCAGGGCCCGGTCGGCGGGGCCGCCGTTGGCCAGCGCCCAGGCCCGCAGGGCGGCCGCCGCGTCGGAGCGGGCGGGGGCGGCCCGCTCGGGGCCCCGGCCGTCCTGGCCGCCCCGGGCGTCGTCCTCACCGTCGGGCGCGCTCGCCCGGCCCCGCGCGTCCTCGGTGGCGGGCTCGGCGCTCCTGGGGGCCGTGCGGCCCGTGGCCCCGGTGCTCGGCCCGGCGCCTGTGCTCGGCCCGGTCCCCGTGCTCGGCCGGGCCTCCGCGCTCGGATCGGTCTCGCCGCTCGCCTCGGGCCGCGCGCTCGGATCGGTCTCCCCGCTCGCCTCGGGCCGCCCGCTCGCTTCCGCCTCCCCGCTCGGCTCCGGCTGCGCCGCACGGTGAATCCGCTCCGCCGTGGCGTGGTCGATCTCCGCCAGGTCGAGGCGGCCGGCCGCCAGGGCCGCCGCCCTCTTCTCCCGCGGCACGGCGCTGAGGACCAGCCGCTCCAGCTTGGCCCGCTCCCCCCACCACCGGGGGTTGCGCTCCAGGGTGAGCGTCTTCTTCCGGGTGTCCCGCTCCTTGACGGAGAACGGCCCCGCGGTCGTTCTCAGCTCCGTACGGGCGCCGTCGTTGAACGCGGCCGGGCTGCCCATGACGCTCTTCGGGTAGAGCGGGGTGAAGAGCGACTGCCAGTCGGCGTACGGCTTGGCGAAGGTGACCCTGACCTCGTACGGGTCCTTGCCGCCCTCGATCCGGTCGATCCGGTCGTAGCCGGCGTTGCGCGCCGTCCAGTACGCGGTGTCCCGGCCCCGCAGCGCCGTCCACTGGGCCTCGAAGTCCTCCCTGCCGATGGCCCGGCCGTCGGTCCAGACGGCCTTCGGGTTGAGCCGGTAGCGCACCACCTGCCGGGGCTCGCGCTCGACGACGTCGGCGGCCACCAGATAGTCGGCGTTGCGCTGCGGGCGGCCCCGGGCGTCCAGGGTGAACAGCGCGGGCAGCACGGCGCCGGCCACCCGGTCGCTGCCGGCGTCCGCGTCCGTCTGGAAGGCGTTGTACGTGGCCGGCAGCGCGTCGACGGCCCAGCGCAGGGTGCCGTTCTCGCGCACCGCGTCCCGAGGGGCGACCGCCAGGTCCTGGGCAGCGGCGGCGGCGCCCTCGTCCTCGTCCCCGCCGCAGCCGGCCAGGGCGGGCAGCGGCAGCAGTACGGCGGTGAGCAGCAGGGCGGCGGCCCGGCGCCGAACCCCCGACCGCGGGCCCGACCCCGTACGCGCACCGCCCGCCGCGCCCTGGACCGGGGCGGCGCTCCGCCCGGCCCCCCGCGGGAGGGGAGACGCTCCGCCGCCGGCGCCGTGGATGGACATGGTGGTACCTCCGGGGGCTCCTGCGGCGCTCATCACATCAATCGCCGAACCGGCACCACTGAAGGCGACGCGCCCGGCCGCGGCACGCCGACACGGCGCGCCGGGCCCGTATGCCACCCGGGCGGAGCAAGCGGACGCGGGTCGGAAGGGCGCGCCGGCCCATGCCCTCGGGCGCACGCCGCACGCCACGCGCCCTCCTCGTGCGCGATCTGCGCACGCGCTCTTCCCAACGCCTCGTGTGACGCGCGACACTCTCCGGGGTCCGGGGGTACTGTCGGGTCCCGTCTCGACGGTCCGGTGCCGGACAGCACCGCCGTACGAGCGTTCGCGATCCCGTCCCCAGCCGCACCCGCGGAGGTGAGGGCCATGTCTTTGAAGGACGATCTGTCGGCCGCCCAGCGCTGTCTGGACGATCTGACCCGCACGGTGGGCCGGCTGGAACAGCAGCTCGGCAACGGGCTGGAGATCCGTCGCGTGCGCGCCGACACCGATCACCTGCGCGAGAGCCTCGCCCTGCTGAGCGAGAGCGCGGGCGGCCCGGGCGCCGGCCCGGCGCGGCACACCACACCGCTCACCGAGATGGTCACCATCCCGGACACCCCCTACAACGCCGCGCTCTGGGCGGACGCCGAGGACGAGGGGCTCGGCGCCCGCGACCGGCGCGCGCCGTAGCGGACCGCCGCCGCCGGGCCGGCGGCCGGTGCCGGTACGCGCCCCCGCGCGCGCCGTCCACCGGTGCCGCGCCCGCGCCCGGCGGCGTCACGCCCCCACCGACGTAGCCCCCACTCCACCCGGAGTCCCTCTTGGCCACTGGCACCGACCCCCGGACGAGCACCGACGACTCCAGTGGCGCGCGCGGCGGGGTGCACGCCCCCGCCCGTGCCGCCATCCCCGCCCGGCATCTGCGCACCGACCGCTGGTGGCTGTCGCCCGCGGCCACCGCCGCCGGGCTGCTCGCCTTCGTCGTGTACTCCACCTGGCGCGCCTTCGCGAACGCCGACTACTACGCCGCCCCGTACGTCTCGCCGTTCTACTCACCGTGCCTGGCGGAGAACTGCGCGCCGATGCGCGGCGGCCCCAACTGGGAGATCTTCGGCAGCTGGTGGGGCCTGTCCCCCGCCCTGCTCATCCTGATCTTCCCGCTGGGCTTCCGGCTGACCTGCTACTACTACCGCAAGGCGTACTACCGCGGCTTCTGGGCGTCGCCCCCCGCCTGCGCGGTGGCCGAGCCGCACGCGAAGTACACCGGCGAGACCCGCTTCCCGCTGATCCTCCAGAACATCCACCGCTACTTCTTCTACGCGGCGATCCCGGTGGCCGGCATCCTCACCTATGACACGGTCCTCGCCTTCCGGGACGAGACCTACGCCTGGGGACACATGGGCCTGGGGACCCTGATCTTCCTGGTCAACATCGTGCTGATCTGGGCGTACACCCTGTCCTGCCACTCCTGCCGGCACATCATCGGCGGCCGGCTCAAGCACTTCTCCCGGCACCCGGTGCGCTACCGGATGTGGGGCTGGGTCTCCAAGCTCAACGAGCGCCACATGCTGCTCGCCTGGACGTCCCTGATCAGCGTGGCGCTCGCCGATCTGTACGTCTATCTGCTGGCGACCGGCGCCTTCGACGACCCGCGGTTCTTCTGAGAGGGATACGGACACCATGACGCAAGTCGACCGGCAGTCGTGGGACGTGGTCGTGGTCGGTGCGGGGGGCGCCGGGCTGCGAGCCGCCATCGAGGCGCGGGAGCAGGGCGCCCGCACCGCCGTCATCTGCAAGTCCCTCTTCGGCAAGGCCCACACGGTGATGGCCGAGGGCGGCATCGCCGCGAGCATGGGGAACGTCAACGAGGGCGACAACTGGAAGGTCCACTTCCGCGACACCATGCGGGGCGGGAAGTTCCTCAACCAGTGGCGGATGGCCGAGCTGCACGCCAAGGAGGCGCCCGAGCGGGTCTGGGAGCTGGAGACCTGGGGCGCGCTCTTCGACCGCACCGCCGACGGGCGGATCTCGCAGCGCAACTTCGGGGGCCATGAGTACCCCCGGCTCGCGCACGTGGGCGACCGCACCGGCCTGGAGCTGATCCGCACCCTCCAGCAGAAGATCGTCGCCCTCCAGCAGGAGGACAAGCGGCAGTTCGGCGACTACGAGGCCCGGCTGAAGATCTTCCAGGAGTGCACGGTCACCCGGGTGCTCACCACCTCCTCCAACGGCGCGGCGGCCGGCTCCGCCCCGGGCCACGGCAAGGTCTGCGGGGTCTTCGGCTACGAGCGCGAGTCGGGCCGCTTCTTCGTCGTCGAGGCGCCGGCGGTGGTGCTGGCCACCGGGGGCATCGGCAAGTCCTTCAAGGTGACCTCCAACTCCTGGGAGTACACCGGCGACGGGCACGCGCTGGCGCTGCTGGCCGGCGCCCGGCTGATCAACATGGAGTTCGTCCAGTTCCACCCGACCGGGATGGTCTGGCCGCCGTCGGTGAAGGGCATCCTGGTCACCGAGTCGGTCCGCGGCGACGGCGGGGTGCTGCGCAACAGCGACGGCAAGCGGTTCATGTTCGACTACATCCCAGATGTCTTCAAGGACAAGTACGCCCAGTCCGAGGAGGAGGGCGACCGCTGGTACGAGGACCCCGACCGCAACCGCCGGCCCCCCGAGCTGCTGCCCCGCGACGAGGTGGCGCGCGCCATCAACGCCGAGGTGAAGGCCGGGCGCGGCTCGCCGCACGGCGGGGTGTTCCTCGACGTCTCCACCCGGATGCCCGCCGAGGTGATCCGGCGCCGGCTGCCGTCCATGCACCACCAGTTCAAGGAGCTGGCGGACGTGGACATCACCGCGGAGCCCATGGAGGTCGGCCCCACCTGCCACTATGTGATGGGCGGGGTGGACGTCGACCCGGACACCACCGCCGCCACCGGGGTGTCCGGCCTCTTCGCCGCCGGTGAGGTGGCCGGCGGCATGCACGGCTCCAACCGGCTCGGCGGCAACTCCCTGTCCGACCTGCTGGTCTTCGGCCGCCGCGCGGGCCTGTACGCGGCCCGGCACGCGGCCGCGCTCTCCGGCGGCGCCCGGCCCGTGCCCGCCGCCCTGGACATCGACGCGGCGGAGGCGGAGGCCCTGCGGCCGTTCAGCGCCGAGGGCTCCCCGGCGGCGGCCGGCCACCCGAACGGCGGGCCCATGGCGCCCCCGTCCGAGAACCCGTACACGCTCCACCAGGAGCTCCAGCAGACGATGAACGACCTCGTGGGCATCATCCGCCGCGGCGAGGAGATGTCGGAGGCGCTGGAGCGGCTGGCCGAGCTGCGGGTACGGGCCCGGCGCGCGGGCGTCGAGGGCCACCGGCAGTTCAACCCGGGCTGGCACCTGGCCATCGACCTGCGGAACATGCTGCTGGTCAGCGAGTGCGTGGCGCGCTCGGCCCTGGAGCGCCGGGAGAGCCGGGGCGGCCACACCCGCGACGACTACCCCGAGATGGACCGGCGCTGGCGCCGGATCAACCTGGTCTGCCGGTTCTCCGACACCACCGGCGGCCCGGCCGGCGGCACCGGTGACCCGGCGCTGGGCCAGATCCGGCTGGAGCGGCGGGAGAGCGACCCCATCCGGCCCGATCTGCTCGATCTCTTCGAGAAGGACGAGCTGGCGAAGTATCTGACGGACGAGGAGCTGAGCCGGTGAGCTCGTACAAGGCCCACTTCAAGGTGTGGCGCGGCGACGCCGAGGGCGGCGGTCTGACCGACTTCCGGGTCGAGGTCAACGAGGGCGAGGTCGTCCTCGACATCGTGCACCGGCTCCAGGCCACCCAGGCGCCCGATCTGGCCGTGCGCTGGAACTGCAAGGCGGGCAAGTGCGGCTCGTGCAGCGCGGAGATCAACGGCCGGCCGCGGCTGATGTGCATGACCCGGATGTCGGTCTTCGACCGCGACGAGACGATCACCATCACCCCGATGCGGGCCTTCCCCGTGGTGCGGGACCTGGTCACCGATGTGGGGTTCAACTACGACAAGGCGCGCGAGGTGCCGGCGTTCGTGCCGCCGCCGGGGCTGGGCCCGGGCGAGTACCGGATGCGGCAGGAGGACGTGGGGCGCTCGCAGGAGTTCCGCAAGTGCATCGAGTGCTTCCTGTGCCAGGACACCTGCCATGTGGTGCGCGACCACGAGGAGAACAAGGCGGCCTTCGCCGGTCCCCGCTTTCTGATGCGGGTCGCGGAGCTCGACATGCACCCGCTGGACGCGGCGGCCGGGGCGGGCATCGACCGCAAGCGCTCCGCGCAGGAGGAGCACGGGCTGGGGTACTGCAACATCACCAAGTGCTGCACGGAGGTGTGCCCGGAGCACATCAAGATCACGGACAATGCGCTGATCCCGCTCAAGGAGCGGGCGGTGGACCGCAAGTACGACCCGCTGGTGTGGCTGGGCAACACGATTCGCCGGCGGCGCGGATAGCGGTCGGTGCGGGGAGCGGCCGGTGCGGGGAGCGGTCAGTAGAGGCTGAGCAGGGCCTCCACCGGGTCGGGTCCGGTCGCCTCGCCCTCCGGGACGGCCAGCTCGAACCAGACCGTCTTGCCGTGCGGGGTACGCCGGCTGCCCCAGGCCGAGCTGAGCAACCCGACGAGCTGCAGGCCGCGGCCGCCCTCGTCGGTGTCCCGGGCGCGCCGCCGCCGCGGCTGGACGTAGCCGCCGTCCCACACCTCGCAGACGAGGGTGCGGTCGAGCAGCAGCCGCAGCCGGATCTCCCCCTCGCCGTAGCGCAGGGCGTTGGTCACCAGCTCGCTGACCAGCAGCTCGGTGGTGTCCACCAGGGCGTCCAGCCCCCAGGTGACGAGCTGGGCGCGGGCCAGCTCCCGGGCGCGCGCGACGGACTGCGGCTCCGGCGGCAGCTTCCAGTCGCCCACGGAGGTGGCGGTCAGGCCCTGGACCCGGGCCATCAGCAAGGCGATGTCGTCCTCGCCGTGGTGGGTGTCGAGGGTGGTCAGCACATGGTCGCAGACGTCCTCGAGCGGCCGGCCGGGATCGGCGAGCGCCGTGCGGAACGCGCTCAGCCCCTCGTCCAGGGGGTGGTCGCGGGACTCGACCAGGCCGTCGGTGTAGAGCGCGAGCAGCGCGCCGTCGGGGAGCTCGACCTCCACCTCCTCGAACGGCTCGCCGCCGACGCCCAGCGGCATGCCCGGCGGCACGTCCAGCATCAGGGCGGACTCGCCCGGCTCCACCAGCACCGGCGGCAGATGGCCGGCGTTGGCGAAGGTGCAGCGCCGGGTGACCGGGTCGTAGACGGCGTAGACGCAGGTGGCGAGGTAGACCTCGGAGAGGTCGGAGGAGCGGTCCGAGCCCCGGGAACCGCAGGTGGGGCCGTGCGCTCCGGGGTGGGCGCCCGCCGGCGCCCCCAGGCCCCGGGCGATCTCGTCCAGGGCGGAGAGCACCTCCGCGGGTTCGAGATCGAGCAGCGCCAGGGTCCGTACGGCGGTGCGCAGCTCGCCCATGGCCACGGCCGCCCGCAGGCCCCGGCCCATGACGTCGCCGACGACCAGGGCGGTGCGGTGGCCCGGGAGCCGGATGACGTCGAACCAGTCGCCGCCGACCTCGGTCGCGGTGTTGCCGGGCAGATAGCGGCAGGCGATGTCGAGCCCGCTGGCCTCGGGGTCCCCCGGGGGCAGCAGGCTGCGCTGGAGGATGAGGGCCCGCTCGTGCTCTCTGCGGTAAAGCCGGGCGTTGTCGATGCAGACGGCGGCGCGCGCCGCCAGTTCGACGGCGATGGCGGTGTCCCGCTCGCCGAAGGGCTCGCTGCCCTTGGTGCGGGAGAACTGCACCAGGCCGACCACGGTGTCGTGCGCCACCATCGGCACGACGAGGGTGGACTGCACCACGGCCCCCAGCTCCGGCCCGTCGTCCCCGTCCTGTCCCGGTACGACATGGGGCTGGGCCGTGCGCAGGGCACCGGCGCAGGGGGAGTTGAACGGGTAGCGGTGCACCGCGCCGACCACGACGGGACCGCCCCGGTCGCCGTCCAGGCAGCAGGAGTCGGCCGGGGCGAGGGGGGCGTCGGAGACGGCGCTGGCGAAGGCGACCCGGCGCAGTTCGCCGCAGCCGTCGCTCAGTCCGGGCGGCGCCTCGTCGCCGGCCAGCAGGCCCTGGTAGAGGTCGACCGAGGCCAGGTCGCAGAAGCGGGGCACGGCCACGTCCAGCAGCTCGCGCGCGGTGGTCTCCAGGTCCAGCGAGTTGCCGATGCGGGCGCCCGCCTCGTTGAGCAGCGCGAGGTTGCGGCGGGCGCTGGCCGCCTCGCGCTCGGCGTTGCGGCGCCGGGTGACATCGGTGGTCAGGCCGGCGACCCCGATGGGCCGGCCGCTGCCGCTGTGCAGCCGGTAGAGGCTCACCGACCAGCGGTGCCGCTCCGGGTCGCCGGGCACGGTGCCGACCAGCTGCATGTCCGTCACCGGCTCACCGGTCCGCAGGACTTGGCGCAGCGCGGCCGTCAGCCGGTCGGCCTCGGGGCGGGCGAGGTAGTCGTGGGGGCCGCGGCCGCGGTGTTCCGCGGCGGGCCGGCCGAAAACGGTGGCGAAGCGCTCGTTGACCCGTAGAATCTTCAGGTCCGTACCAAACAGCAGGAAGCCCAGCGGAGATTGACCGAAAATCGCCTGCGACGCGGCGAGATCGGTCTCGATCGATCGCAGGGCGCGGGCGTCCACGACGATGCACAGCGCCCCGCGCCGGCCGCTCTCGTCCGCCGTCGGCATGACGTAGAGCTGGGCGACGCCCTCCCGGCCGGAGCCGTCGAAGGCGCGATAGGGCACCATCCCGATCCAGTCACGGCCGTCGAGGATCTCCTCGACCTTGCGATGGCCCAGGGTGCGCAGCTCGGGCGGCACGAACGCCTCGACGGGGTCCTTCCCGAGCGCCTGAGCGGCGGGGATGCCCAGGAGTTCGGCGGCGCGCTCGCTCCAGCGGTCGATCCGGCCGTCCGGACCGAGGGAGAACGAGGCCACCCCGATGTAGTCGTACAGCGTTCCGGGCGGGCTGCTCTGCCACACCGGTGCGACGCCGGATTCCTCGGGCGTACCGGCCCTCGCCGCTGGTATTCCGTTCACGCGCCCCGTCCCCTCCAGCTCACTCGTGCCCGGACCGGACTCGCCGAGTATCCAGCACGAACACCACTCGGAACACGGCCTTCACGATCACAGCACGGTTTCAACTATGGACTCGGCTGTCTCGCGGCGTCACCCGTGGCGCGGTTCGTCACGCGACGCCCTCGGCCGTGATCAACACTCCCCCTGTCTCCTAACCGGGCCGTTCCTCCGCTAACCGGGCGAAGGCCACCTCGCTGGGCGGCCACCTCGCGGGTGGTCACCTCGGCCGGCAGGTCACTGGGCGGGCAGGCCCAGCTCGAACCACACCGTCTTGCCCGACGTCCCCGGCCTGGTGCCCCAGCGGTGCGAGGCAGCCGCGACCAATTGCAGTCCCCGGCCCCCTTCGTCGTCCACCGCGGCCATCCGCTCCAGCGGTGGGTCCGGCAGCGGATCGGAGACCTCGACCAGGAGCGAACCCGCGGTGGGCGGTCTCTCCAGCCGTACCCCGATGGGGCCGCTGGCATACCGCAAAGAGTTGGTGACCAGTTCGCTGACCAGCAGAACCGTCACATCGACCACGGTCTGGAGGCCCCACTCGGCCAGGGTGTCGCGCACCAGCGAGCGTGCGGTGCGCACGGCGTCCGGCTGGGCGGGGAAGCTCCATTCGGCGCAGAACGAGCCGTCGCGGCGTACGTCGTCGGCGTACGGCCCGGCGCCGTCATGGAGGACGGTGGGCGGCAGTGCGCCGGCAGCCCCTGTGGTGTCGCTCACGCCAACCACTTCCTGACCATGGCAGGCCCCGCTCGATACCCCTCTGTCCATTTTCAGGGGGATAGTGAGCACATACCCGATATTGGGGGCCTGCTATCGCCTTGGGCGGCGCACGGTTGCACGAAAGGCGTACAAACTCACCCGCACGCCCCCAGGGGTGGGGTGCGGTTGGGGGGCCGGTCGAAGGGCCGGTCGAAGGACCGTTCGGGGCTCAGCCGGTGGTTTCGTCGGCGGGTTCGCCGGTGGCCCCGTCGGCGGGTTCGTCGGAGGCTCCGTCGGCGGTCAGGTGCCGCATGGCCTCGGCGACGGCGGGCCGGTCCTGATCGAGCCAGTCGACGTCGTCCACCTGGCCGGGGGCCAGCCAGCGCAGGTCGTCGTGGTCCTGCAGCGGCCGGGGCTCACCGGAGACCAGCCGGGCGGTCCAGACGTGGAGGACATGGCCGGGGCCGAGCGGCCACTCGCCGGGGATGCGCGTGAGAGGGGCGACCTCGATGCCGAGTTCCTCGCGCAGTTCGCGTACGAGGGCCTCGCCGGAGGTCTCGCCGGGTTCGAGCTTGCCGCCGGGGAGCTCCCAGCGACCGAAGAGCGCGGGCGGCGCGCTGCGCCGGGCCGCGAGCAGCCGCCCCTCGTGGAGGACTGCTCCACCGACCACGATCCGCACCTCGTCCATGCGGGTCAGCTTAGAGCGCGGGCCGACGCGGGCGGGCGCGGGCCCGGGCGGGCCGGTACGGGCCGGCCCGGGCCGCCCGCGGGGGCGCGGCGGCGGGAGGAGCGCGGCGGCCTCAGAGACCCTCGGCCGGCGGGCGCTGGCCGCCCACCCGCTCGACGGTGTAGAGCTGGCGGTGGCCGCGGGCGTCGAGCCGGTCGGCCACCTGTTCCGCCTCCGCGCGGGTCGCATAGCGACCCACGCGGTAGCGATTGCCGTTGTCGTCCTGGCGTATCACGAGCCAGGGCAGGACGATGCCGCCGTCGCTCATCGCCCCACCCCTTCCGCGGCCAGGTGCGCCCGAGCGCACTGCGTTCCGGCGCCTAAGGAAACCGCAATCCGCATATGCCCGAGCGTACGCCCGACCTTTACGCAACGGATACGGCTTTTCACAAAGAGGTCATCAACCGGCCACGCGTTCGAGCCGCTTCGGCCCGTCGGGACGGTCGTCGTCGGAGCCGCCGCCGGCCGCTCCGTCCGCCTCGCCCGCCTCGTCCGCCTCGTCCGCCCGCTGAGCGATCTCCGAGGAGACCTGCTCCAGGGTCGGGTTGCGCCAGGCGCTCCGCACGCCCCAGGCGTAGAACGCGAGGGCGATCAGGGAGACGACCACGATGTCCCAGCCGGGGGCCAGGTAGCCCTGGCCGCCGAACTCCTCGCCGCCCGCCCAGGACACGAAGGCCATGACCAGCAGGTACGTCACCATCCAGGCGCCGGCCTTGAGGTGCGGCTTCAGCTCGGTCCACGGCTTGCGCAGCTCGTACCAGGCCCAGATCGGCAGGCCGATCGCCATGATGAAGATGACCTTGCCGGTGAGCGGCCAGCGGGCCCAGTACATGACCAGCGAGCCGAAGATCATTGCGACCGGCGCGATCACCGGCATGGCGCGCAGCCGGACCGGGCGCGGCAGGTCCGGGGCGATCCGGCGCAGCGACATCACGGCCACCGGGCCGGTGATGTACGAGATGACGGTGGCCACACCGACGATCTCGGCGATGGAGCCCCAGCCGCGGAAGACCGCCAGGAAGGCGAAGGAGACCACGAGGTTGAGCAGCAGCGCGGGCCGCGGCACACCGGTCTTGGGGTCGACCTTGCCGAAGACGCCCGGCAGGTGCCCGTTCTCCTGCACGCCGTGGATCATGCGCGAGGTGGTGGCGGCGTAGATCATGCCGGTGCCGGACGGGGAGACGAAGGCGTCCGCGTAGAGCAGCAGCGCGAGCCAGTTCAGGCCCCAGGCGATGGAGAGGTCGGCGAGCGGCGACTTGTACGCCAGCCCGCTCCAGCCGCCGGCGTCGGTGAGGTCCTGGGCCGGGACGGCCATCAGGAAGGCGACCTGGAGGGCGATGTAGATCACCAGGGCGATCAGGATGGAGCCGATGACCGCCTTGGGCAGGGACTTGCCCGGGTCACGGGCCTCGCCGGCCATGTTGAGCGGCGACTGGAAGCCGTTGAAGGCCCAGACGATGCCCGCGACCGCCACCGCGCTGAAGACGGCGCTCCAGCCGTTCGGGGCGAAGCCGCCGTGGTCGGTAACGTTACTGGTGTCGAAGTGGGCGAAGATCAGCGCGCCCGCGGTGAGCACCGGCACCACGACCTTGAACACGGTGATCGCGTTGTTCGTCTTGGCGAACAGGCTGATCGCGAACCAGTTCAGGAAGAAGTAGAAGACCAGCAGCACGCTGGAGAGCGCCAGGCCGGTGCCGGTGAGCTCCTTGCCGTCGAACAGGCCCCTGGCCCACGCGAAGTCCCACGAGCTCATGTACTGGATGGAGGCGGTCGCCTCGCCGGGTATGACGGAGACGATCGCGATCCAGTTCGCCCACGCGGCCAGGTAGCCGGCGAGCGAGCCGTGCGAGTACTGGCCGTACCGCACCATGCCGCCCGCCTTGGGGAACATCGAGCCGAGCTCGGTGTAGGTGAGGGCGATGGTCAGCGCCACGACGGCGCCGATGACCCAGGCGAGGATCGCGGCGGGACCGGCCAGCGCGGCGGCGCGCTCGGCGCCGAACAGCCAGCCCGATCCGATGATCGACCCGAGACCGACGGCCGTGAGGGCCACCGTGCCCAGGGACCGTCGGTAATTCGAGTGGGAACCCTGTTCCGTACTCAATGCTCCTGGTTCTCCCTTCGCCCCCCACAGCAGGACACAAACCGCGCCATCCTAGGGACGAATTGGAAGATCGTCTTCATTAATACGGCCTTGACCAGGGCTTATGTGAGGTTTGCAACACGGATGACCATCCCAGAAACGGGATGAAGGCTCTCATTTCGGGCAGCGCGCGGCGGGGCGGGAAGGGTGGTTTTCGGCCGGTTCGCAGGGGGGTTCACCGGGGCTCTCGCGGGAGGTCCCGCGGGGGTTCGCAGGGGTGGCCGAGCGGCTCACTCACGCGGCCGGGCGGGCGAGTTCGGCGAGTCACCCATGGCCCGGGAGGGCGCGTCGCGAGGGGTGGCGCCGGGGTGCGTCGGGGCGGTGCGAGGCGCGGGCCGACGGGCCGATCACGGTCACTTGACGGGCAGGTGGTAGGCGACGCGGAAGCGGTCCGCGGGGACGACGACGTCCGCCGTCTCCACGGGGCGCCCGGAGGCGAAGAAGGTGCGGGAGATGACCAGGACCGTGTGCCCCGGCACCCCGCCCAGCGCGAGCACCTCCTCGGCCAGCCCGGGCCGGCCCGAGATCTCCTCGACGACGTTGTCCACGATCACGTCGATCGCCGCCATGCGCTCCACCACGCCGCGCCCGGCCAGCGGCCCCTCCTCGGGCAGCATCACGGGGGTCCGGCCGGTCACGGCCAGCGGCTCCCAGGAGGTGGAGAGCATGACCGCCTCGCCCTCGCTGCGGAAGAGATAGCGGGTGCGCATCACCCGGTCCCCCGGCTCGATGCGCAGCCGCTCGGCGATGGCCGGGGCGGCGGCCTCCTGCTCGCTGCCGGACTCCCAGGTGCCCTTGACGCCCGGGTCGGCCTGTTCCTGCCGGAAGGGCGTCGACTCGCCGGCGGAGCGATAGCCGGTGCGGGCCAGCCGGCGGGGCACGGGCTGCTCGCGGACGTACGTCCCGGAGCCGGACCGGCCCTCCACCAGGCCCTCCGCCATCAGGACCTTGCGCGCCTCCAGCGCGACGGTGTCGGAGACGCCGTACTCCTGGCGGATGCGGGCCTGGGAGGGCAGGCGGGTGTGCGGCGGCAGCGAGCCGTCGACGATCTTCTGCCGCAGGTCACCCGCGACCCGGAGATACGCGGGCTGCTCACCGAATGGCACGTGCCCTCCCAACAGGTTGACAGTCTGCAACAGCGTGGCAACCGTCGGTTGTCGGCCGCAAGCGTGGGCCAGAGAATCACTCGAAGTGGTGATCTTCCTAGCGGCGTGCATGAACGTCGAGAAAGCGCGCCAGAACGGGGCGCGCGATCTGCGTTCCCCAATTGCCCCAGTTGTAGTCGAAGGCATGATCCGCCCAGGGGATCTCGACGTACTCGTGCACGGCGCCCGCGGCACTCAGCCGGGCGGACAGCTCCCTGGCCTGCGCCACCGGCACCAGGCGGTCGTGGCTGCCGTGCAGCAGGAGGGTGGGGGGCACGTCGGCCCGCGCGAGCTGGGCCGGGGAGCCCAGCCGGAAGCGGTCGGACGCGGACTTCAGGGAGCCGCCCATGAAGCGGCGCACCGCGGGGTCGGCGGGGTCGGCGCCGGTGCGGATCAGCCCGGCCATGTCGGTCGGGCCGTACAGGGACACCACGGCCCGTACGGAGGTGTCGCGCGCCCGGCAGCTGGCACGCGGCTGCGGGTCGCGGGCGGTGTACGCCGCGGAGAGGGCGAGGTTGGCGCCGGCGGAGGTGCCCGCCAGTATGATCCGGCCGGGGTCCACGTCGTAGCGGGCGGCGTTGCCGCGCACCCAGCCGATGGCGCACTTCACGTCGCCGATCTGCTGGAGCTGGGTGGCGCGCGGGGCGAGCCGGTAGTCGATGTCGAACACGGCGAAGCCGCGGTCGTTGAGCCACTGGTTCCAGCGGGGGGTCTGGCTGCGGTGGCCGGACTCCCAGCCGCCGCCGTGCACCCAGACGACGGCCGGCCGGCGGGCCCGTGGCCGCTCGCGGGGCAGCCAGACGTCCATCTTCATGCGCCGCTTGTCGATCCGCCCGTAGATCAGCGTCCGGGAGTGGTCGGGGCCCTTCGCGTAGTTGACGCCGGAGAACTGTTCCCGCAGGGAGAGTCCCTCGCCGTGCACCTGCGCGGTCCGCCAGGCGGCGGCGTACGGGGCGAGGCCGCCCAGCAGGGCGGCCAGGGAGGTGGTCAGCGCCACCACCACGGTCCAGCCGGGCCGCCGGCGCCGCCGCCCGGCGACGACGAGGGGCGGCACGGCCAGAAGGAGCCCGAGCAGCGCGGGGCCGGCGAGGGCGGGGGTGCTCCAGCACGTCACCAGGACGGACGCCGCGGCGAGCAGGGGGCGCCGGGGCAGCGGCACGAGGACGAGGACGAGCAGCGCCAGGTGCAGGGCGGCGAGCGTCAGCAGGACGGCGCCGAAGAGCCACCGCCGGACAGCGCGCCATCCCGCCATGCCCGCCTCCTCGCCCGGGACGTCCAGGACTCAGGCATCCAGGCTTTCCCGCGGGGCGGTGCGTCGCCCACCTGTACTGGTCCGATCGGCGCACGCGGGGGCCGGTGGGCTGGCTACGGTGGAGCCATGACCGCGCTGCCCGACTGGATGCGCCCGCCACGCCCGGAAGGCTGGTTCGCGGAGGACCTGGACCGCCTCCCCGAGGCGCCTCGCCACACCGAGCTGATCGATGGAGCGCTCGTCTTCCGGTCGACCCCGCAGCGGTGGTGGCACAGTCACCTCGTCACCATGCTCACCGTCGCGCTCATGGGGCAGGCGCCTACGGGCTTCGCAGTCGAGCGGGAGATGACGATCCGCCTTGATGCCCGCAACCGTCCCGAGCCGGACATCCTGCTGACGGACCTGCCCTACGACCCCGACCGCACCTGGTACGCGCCGGAGGACGTGAAGCTCGTCGTGGAGGCTGTGTCACCCGAGTCCGCCCATCGCGATCGCACAGTAAAACTCCGAAAGTACGCGGAAGCCGGCATCCCGCACTACTGGTGCATCGAGGACGAGGACGGCGCGCCCGTGGTCCATGTCTACGAGCTCGACGAGCCAACCCGCGCCTACGCGCCCGCCGGCAACTTCCGGGGCACCCTCCAGCGCCCGGTGCCGTTCGAGATCAGCCTGGACCTCGACAAGCTCACACCGCCCCGAAGCGGCTGAAAGTCGGCACCGAGTCAGCACGGGAACGCGGAAGGGGGCGGACTCGACAGAGCCCGACCCCTTCCGGCCTGCACGCCTGCCGAATCGACTAGCGCGCCGTAACGAACCGATCACACATTGGAATGGATCGTTCAACGCAGAGCTCCGACCTGCGCAAACACGGTTGCGGATGTGGTTATCCAGCACCTATCCAGCACGGTGAGAGTTCATCCAGCACATCCAGCACCACGCGGCCCGACCAAGGTGGTGTACACATGGCACACCCGGTACGCTTGAGCGCATGACACAGCCGCTGCCCATAGAGTCCATCCGCGACGTGCGCGCACACCTGGCTGAGGTCGTGGAGCGCGCGGATCGCGACGACGTACCCACAGTGATCACGCGCCGAGGCAAGGAAGTCGCCGCCGTCGTCTCCATCGAGGTGCTGCGCAGGTACCAGGAGTGGGAAGAGCGCGAGATCAACCGGATCATCGACGAGCGCATGGCCAACCCGGCCCCCGGCATCCCGATCGAGGACGTCATGAGGGAGACGCTGGCTCGCAGTGAGTGAGTACCGAACCGTCTTCCGGCCCGAGGCTCAGGCCGAGCTTCGGAAGATCCCCCGCGACATGGCGCTGCGCATCCTGGCCAAGCTGACCGAGCTGGAGAGCGACCCCCTCGGCTTCAACACCACCGCGCTCGTGTCACAGCCGGAACGCCGTCGACTGCGAGTCGGCGACTACCGCGTCGTCTACACGATCGACAACGGGGAGCTCGTGGTGTGGGTCGTACACGTCGGGCATCGCTCCACCGTTTACGACACCTGACGTCGACTGATCCGGCGTCAGAACATCCAGCACCGATCCAGCACGGGGAAAAACTAGGGGCCCACCCCCGGAGGAGTGGACCCCTTCTGACCTGCACGTTTGTCAGATCAGCGACGTGGTGGTATGTCACCCGCTACACATTGAAGCGGAACTCGACGACGTCGCCGTCCTGCATGACGTAGTCCTTGCCCTCCATGCGGGCCTTGCCCTTCGCGCGGGCTTCCGGGATGGAGCCGCACTCGACCAGGTCGTCGAAGGAGACGATCTCGGCCTTGATGAAGCCCTTCTGGAAGTCGGTGTGGATCACACCGGCGGCCTCCGGGGCCGTCGCGCCCTTCTTGATCGTCCAGGCGCGGGCCTCCTTGGGGCCGGCCGTGAGGTACGTCTGGAGGCCCAGGGTCTCGAAGCCGACGCGGGCGAGGGTGGCCAGGCCCGGCTCGGTCTGGCCGACGGACTGGAGGAGCTCAAGGGCCTCCTCGTCGTCCAGCTCGGCGAGGTCCGCCTCCAGCTTGGCGTTGAGGAAGATCGCCTCGGCGGGGGCGACCAGGGCGCGCTGCTCGTCCTTGAAGCCCTCATCCGTCAGCTCGTCCTCGTCGACGTTGAAGACGTAGAGGAACGGCTTGGTCGTGAGCAGGTGCAGGTCGTGCAGCAGCTCGGCCCGCTCGCCGCCCTGGACGATGCCGGCGGAGAAGAGCGTCGTGCCCTCCTCCAGGATCGCCTTGGCCTCCTCGACCGCCTTGACCTTGACGACCTTGTCCTTCTGGATGCGCGACTCCTTGACCAGGCGCGGCAGCACCTTCTCGATGGTCTGGAGGTCGGCGAGGATCAGCTCGGTGTTGATCGTCTCGATGTCGTCCTTGGGCGAGACCTTGCCGTCGACGTGGACGACGTTCTCGTCCTTAAAGGCCCGGATGACCTGGCAGATCGCGTCGGACTCCCGGATGTTCGCCAGGAACTTGTTGCCCAGACCCTCGCCCTCGGACGCGCCCCGGACGATGCCGGCGATGTCGACGAAGTCCACCGTGGCCGGGAGCGTCCGCTGCGAGGCGAAGACCTCGGCCAGCTTGTGCAGCCGCGGGTCGGGGACGCCGACCACACCGACGTTCGGCTCGATGGTGGCGAAGGGGTAGTTGGCCGCCAGGACGTCGTTCTTGGTCAGGGCGTTGAACAAGGTCGACTTGCCGACATTCGGCAGACCGACGATTCCGATCGTGAGCGACACGTGGCGACTTCCCGTTACGAGGATGATCAATGGGACCTGCCCCGGGCGGGGCCGGTCCCCCAGTCTACGGGGCCCCGTGCCGGGCCCCTCCCGTACGGACTATCGGGCGAACACACCACCAAGCTGACCCCTCCGGCGTGTCCATCGCCGCTTTCCCCGCGCACCGGCGCCTACGTTGGTGCCGTGGAGCAACCGAGCACCCATCTGCCCCCGCGCGAGCCGCGCCGGTCCGCCCCGCTCCCCCGGCCGACCCGGGGCGCGGACCACGGAGCCGGCGCCCGCCGGGCCGGTCCGGGGCGCCCGTACGCCCCCGGGCCTG